>SHVB01000004.1 GCA_009694375.1 Acidimicrobiia bacterium | reverse complement strand
CGTCGCCGCCGGCAACGACGGCCTTGGCGGCACTACGTGTGCGTTGCTCACCGGAGGAACCATCCAATGCTGGGGCCTGCAGTTAGGGAACGGCACCAACACCGACTCGAATGTTCCGGTGGGAGTGACCGGGATTACTGACGCCATCGCCGTCGCCGCCGGCCTCTACCATTCGTGTGCGTTGCTCACCGGAGGAACCATCAAATGCTGGGGCAACAACGACTACGGGGAGTTAGGGAACGGCACCAACACCGACTCGTATGTTCCGGTGGCGGTGATCGGGTCAACATAGGTCGTCGAGCCTCGCCACCGCCGGCCAGGCCGCCGGTGCCACCAGCGAAACCGGAAGCCGGTACCTCGCTGCCTACGAAACGTTCGACCGGGGCCAGGCTCACGACGCTCTGACCGCCGGCCACGATGCTGCGATGCAAAAGCAATGGCTGCACCTGGGCGTCACCGACCGCTTCGACTCTTATGCCGAATGGTCTGCTACCGACATGGACGAACGACGCCGCCGAGTGATAGCCGTCTACATCGCCTGGCCGGTTGCCCCACTGGTCGCCACGGATCGCCTTAGCGTGCATCGTGGCGGCCACGTTTAGGCGTCCAGTGTTCGGCTAACGTGGCCCCGTCTACGAGGGGGAGCACGTATGAGCGACCAGAGTGGTGGGCCTGACTGGTGGCAGGCAAGCGATGACAAGTGGTATCCACCGCAGCCACCAGCTGTGGACCCGCCGGGCGATCCGTCTCCGCCGCCCGTGGTGTCTGAGCCCCTGTCCTGGTGGAAGAAGCGAGTACCTCTTTGGGCGGTGATCGTGATCGGGGTTGCCGGTCTTGCTCTGGGCTTCGCATCGTCCAGCACATCCGAGAAAAAGGATGACTCGACCACCGGCAGGCGGCGCAAACACCAGCCAACCCCCAGCCCGTCAGATCCCGGACACCGCCACCGGAACATTCGAGTTGGTGTTGGTGCCGTTCCCCAACTCCCCGATGAAGTTGTCGCCCCAGCAGTTGCTATCGGAGGGAGCCAGGGCCCTGGGCGGGCCACCGTCGCAACCCGCGCAATGGGGGCCCCACCACATCCGCCGGCGACGAGACCCCCACCGTCACAGTGTCATGCCTTACCTCGGTGATGCATGGGCCAAACGACCCTTCAGCCCGGGCCGCTACTCGCGGGGGTGGCCCACCGCATCGAGATCCCGATGATTACCACCCGAATAAGCCAAATCGTAGGCCGCCCGGGCGGCTACTCGCCCATCTGCCGAAGCGGCCAGGGCCTTCCGGGAGAGGGCCTCTGCGGCCCGACTCGCTTCGCACTCGGCCGGCGTTCGAACCCTGCCATCACTGAGGTCCACGACGCGGTGAAACGCGAACCACTTGTTTCGGGTTGATCGCAACCACAGGCGCACGCGATAAAATTAGCCGAGGGAACCATCCCAGCGGGGGATCCTTCTAATGACCCGGCCCGCCCCGGTGGTTTGATGGACTCACCCTGGCTATTGCGTACTAAGGCTTGCTCGAAACTCGCCCACCCGCATGGCCTCAAGCACTTCAGGGGCAGGGGCCGCGAGACGGGCCAGGGTGATACCGATGATCTCGGCCGAACAGGGATTTTGCGGGGGATACGGGCCCACCGGGGATCCGGTGTCGACACCCACATCGAAGGTTTCACCACTCATCGAAAACACAATCGGCACCGAGCGTTCCATCCGCCCGAAGGCCACGGCCTCTCCGTCCACCGAGAGCATCAGGTTTCCGCCCTGTCCGAAACCACCATCCGAGGCGAAGTCCACCACGATGTGATGAAGGCCAGGGGAGAGCGGCAGCGATGCCCGCACCGCAGTCTGATCATGACCGAAGCAGTTGTAGTGGTAGATCGGGTGGCCCTGGTCGTCGAGGTATAGCGACCAGCCCGCCATAGCGCCTCCCTGGCACGCCAACACGCCGTGCTCAATGGGTGCGGTGGTGACGATTTTCGCCGTGATCTGAAACGAACAGTTCTTGAGGTTCAACACGGAAGTCTCCGGCATCCGAACGTGGGCGGTCGTGTATGTCATGCGGGTCACACCTCGCAGCAAACTTGGTACCGCAAAGTCTCCGCCCATGGGAGATCCGACATCCCGCAGCGGATACACGCCGTTCTCCAAGGCCTGCTCATGAAACAACGCCTGCAACTCAGCGAGTTTCTCTGGGAACTCCTCCGCTAGGTTCACTGCCTGCGAGAAATCTTCCACCACGTGATACAGCTCCCACTGCTCATGGGCACCATCGAAGTCGTAGCCCTGCAGTCGGACCCAGGGCAATCGACCATGGAAGCACGACGCCATCCACCCGTCGTGATACATGCCTCGGTTGCCGAGAATCTCGAAGTATTGCGAATGCCGGGTGCTCGGGGCGGCGGCGTCGGGGAAGGTGTAGAGCATAGAGGTTCCGTGTATCTCCATTTGCTCGATTCCGTTCACGTGCGAGGGGGCGGTGATGCCGGCCGCCTCGTAAATCGTGGGGGCGATGTCCACCACATGGTGGAACTGTGGGCGCAGCCCACCCTCATCGGTCATACGCTTTGGCCAAGACACGGCCAACCCATTACGCGTGCCGCCGAAGTGCGAAGCCACCTGCTTCATCCACTGAAACGGGGAGTCGAGAGCCCAGGCCCAACCCACGTTGAAATGGTTCTCGCACCGATCGGTGCCGAAGTCGTCCATGTGGGCCAGAAGCCACTCGGGATCCTCAGGAACACCGTTCTGGAACGACGGAGCGCTCCATGCTCCATGCACGGTTCCTTCCGCCGACGCGCCATTGTCACCGGTTAGATAGAACACGAGGGTGTTTTCGGTAAGCCCCAGTTGGTCCACCGCATCGAGAACCCGCCCCACCTGGGCGTCGGTGTGGGCCAAGAACCCGGCGAATACCTCCATCAACCGGGCCGCCACGGGCCGGAATCGCTCGGGGTAGTCCTCCCACGCCGGAATCTCCACAGGCCGCTCCGTGAGCGCGGTGCCCGCCGGAATCACCCCGAGAGCAAGTTGACGCTGATAAATAGCAGCCCGTAACGCATCCCATCCCTCGTCGAACTGGCCGGCGAAGCGATCCGACCATTCGACCCCGACGTGGTGCGGCGCATGGACGGCCGGTGGGGAGAAGTAGCAGAAGAACGGGCGGTCGGGCGCAGACGTCTGCTGGCGTTGGATCCAAGAGATGGCCTGATCGGCAAGATCCTCACTGAGGTGATAGTCGGGCCGCCCGAGGTGGGGCGAGATGGGGGTGGTCTGGTCGTAGACCGGGGGCTCCCACTGTGATGCCTCTGCTCCGATGATGCCGTAGAAGCGATCGAAGCCCATGCCGCTAGGCCAACGATCGAACGGGCCCGCCGGACCCTGCTCCCACGACGGGGTGAGATGCCACTTACCGAAACACCCCGTGCTGTAACCGTTGAGTCGCAACACCTGCGCGATGGTGGCTGCCTCAGGTGGAATGGCGCTGTCGTAGCCCGGAAAAGAGTTAGCAATCTCGGTAATACCGCCCATGTGGGCAGCATGATGGTTCCGCCCCGTGAGCAGTGCCGCTCGCGACGGCGAGCACAGCGCCGTGGTGTGAAACTGGTTGTAACGCAGGCCACCAGCCACCACGCGCTCGAGCGCTGGCATGGGCACGGGCCCGCCGAAGGTGCCGCAGGAGCCGAAACCAACATCGTCGAGCATGATGAGTACCACGTTGGGAGCATCCGACGGCGCCGAGGGCACTCGGAGTGGGACCGGTTCCGAGTCGGTGATCAGTCGCTCAATCTTCCCCTCGAACGCGGGCGTTGGGCGGGGCACGGCGCGCCCGCCTTGACCAGAGCCTCTCATGCCGTCGGTCATGTGCGCAGTCCCTCCACCTCGAAACAACCCAGCGTGACGCTGAGCACCGAGCCATCGCCCTCCACGAGAAGCGACCCGTCGCCGATGGCCTCCGACAATGCCGCGGAGCCGGCGAGGAGATCGGCCCAAGTTTCCGCCGAACACTCCATCCAAATGGTGGCCTTATCCCCCTCGGTGGGACAGGCGATCCCATTGCGTACATGCAGGCCCGCCGTCTCGCCCGAGGAGAAGCGCCAGCCGAGATGAACGTCGAGTCCCTCGGCGGCTAGGGGATCCAATACCACCCGCAGGGCATGCACCGATGCGGCAATGGGTCCCGCGAGGGTCTGCGCTCGCCGGAAACGATGGGTGTAGAGGCGATCCATGTTCACGGTGCCCTCGAGGCGCCGCGCCCGGGTAAGACACCAGCTTCGGATGTTGGCCGCCGAGGAACGCTGACCCACCCGTCGCAACGCCTCGGCGAGGAGGAGTTGATCGGGCAGTTCGGCCGCCTCGCTACGCACCAGCCACGACCCCAGCTCAAGTGCCCATCGCAGGTCATTGGCCGCCAGGGCCTGCTCCACCTGGCGCCGCACCTCGTCGCGACCTCCGAACCCTTCGATAAGCCGGCCGGCTCGCTCGGCCGTGGCCAGCGGAAACAGATTCGCCTCGTCGCCATCAAAGAAGCCGAATAATCCGGTACGAATCTGGCGCACGTGATGTTCGGCCACGCCGTAACGCTCGCTGGTGAGATGGTCCTCGTCGTACCCGTCAGGCAGTCGGATCGCCTGAGCCAACTCGGTGCTAGTGAGACCTTTATTGGTGAGCCGAACGGTCTGATCCCAGAGGAATTGTATGGAGTCGCGATAGCGGGTGACGCGCGCCAAAATGGTCTCGGCACCACTGATCGGCGGCCCGTGAGTGCCCACCAAGTAGGAAGCGCCGAGAGACAGCAGGTGGTCCAGCCCCGCCAGCATCACCTGAGGATCCCGGTATTCCTCGCCGCGAATCGCAAACACATTGAACAAGGTGGGCCACACCAGGTTGTTGACGGCCACCCCGATGGATGGGAACCAGTACGTCACCGAGTCATCCGCATCCGACGGAGCGGGGGTAACCTCCACTTCCATACCCGCCACCATGATGGTGTGGGCTGTCGAGAAGCCGTGGGTGGGCGGGAGATACCCCGGGCTAAACGGTGCGTGAGCGGGGTTGCGGTAAAAGTGGCCCAACCCTACGTTCACCACTCCGTCAGGCCCATCGGGGGGGAGAAGCACAGCGAACTGCTCCACGAGCCCCCGGCCATAGGTGGGCGCTATCTCCGCTCCCGCCCGTGAGCGATTCGTGGGGATACGTTCGTGACCATAGATCGGGACCGACTCAGCCTCGCTCGCTTCCAGGATCGCCTGGGTCCCATTGACGTAATGAAAATGGGTGTAGAGAACAGCCACCACCGGTTGGCCGGTGCGGGCCCGCAATTCGCGCAGTGCCTCCTGCATCTCCTGTACCGATTCACCCGTATCGATGGCGATGATGCCCTCGGGCGCCTCGATGAAGGTCTGGTTCGACAGGCCATTGCCCACCAAACACCAGACGCCGGGACGCACCTCATAAAAACTGCGCTCAAGCACCCGCGACTGCGCCACGTGGTCGGCATGGGCGCGCTGTCCGTCAGGCAACGTCACCGTGTGAGTATCATCGGGCTCGAAGGATCGACTAATGCGGCGAGGTAAAGCCATAGGATTCACCGTAGTCGTGGTGCAGGCCCCGCCCCGGGGCAGGTACACCCGGGGCAAGAAGGTTGTTGTGTACCCTCGGAAATTCAGTTCGTCTAGGAGGTCAGCCGTGGGGAGGAGCGTCGTCGGCGACGATGATGGACCATGGGGATAAACGAGGCCTCCGAGCGGGAACGTCGCGCCGGGCCACGCGTGGCCGTGGCCCGCATCACCCTCGGGTGGCGTCCCCCGGGCCGAGGGGCTCGCACCATCAGTCCTGCCTCTCCCGATGCCGAAATTACGGCTGAGGTCGTGAACCTCTCCCACAGTGGAGCCAAGGTCAACGTAGACGATCCCCAGGTCCTCCCCATTGGAGCGCGGGTAGGTATCTCCATCGGCGGTGGCCACGGAACTGCCGAAGTGCGCCACGTAACGGCTGGGCAACCGGGCACCTGGTGCTACGGGCTCCATTTTCTAGAGATCGACCACCAACTCCGCGAGGCCCTGAGACGCGTGTTGGCCGGCGAACACGGCCACATCGCCGAGACCTGGCGCTGGACCCCCGAGCCCCGCCCCGACGTGGCGCACTAGGAGGAAACCGTTGGCAACATTCACCGACAGGACTTGGGTGATATGCGATGCCGATCGGCTGTACACGAAAATTATTGAGCGCCTATTGAACGACCTAGGCCACGAGGTCCTCGTCGTCACCCATACCGCCGGCACCGCCGTGAGTGCCATCAACGCCCTCCACCCCACCGGAGTGATCATGGACTTCGCCTCCGACTTCAACAGCGACTTCGACATCATCGCTACGGCCATTGCTGCGGGCGTCACGCCGATCGTCTTCTCCCAACAGGCCGACTCCAGCCTGCTCGCCCGCTACTCGGTGAGCCCACTGGTCATCTTCAAGCCCGACATCACCGCCCTCGAGAACGCCATCACGAGCCTTGACCGACGCGCCGAGATGCGGACCACTAACCGGGAGCGGCGCAAACGTCCCACCCGCATAGCGTGGGGTTCCAAACCCACCAACGTGGGGGATTCGCATTCGTTCTATGACGCCCTGAACGCGGCGGTCACCGGGGATGCCGTTCTCTCCTTGGAGCTATCCGACCAATCCGACCGGACGGCCCAGGCCACCGCCCTCGCCATGGCTGTCGAACGCAAGATGCGAGACACCGACCGACTTCTCGCATCAAGCACTGCCGTACGAGTCTTCTTGCCCGCCGGGGGCGGTGACGGCATTACGTCGCTCCTGGCCCGGCTCAGCGACCACGCCCTCATCCCCAGTGCCACCATCGTTCGGGCTGTCACCCTCGCCCCCGGCGAAGCACCCGCCGATGCCTACCATCGCCTGCGGTCGACGGAACCCGTAACCGACTACCGACCCCACAGCTGACCGGTGCCACCGCGCCCCTAGAGAATGGCCGCTTTGGGGGGTAGATTTCGAGCGATGTGCGGCCGGTATGTCTCCGCCACCCCGCCAGAACAGATCGCGGCCTCCTTCTTGGCCACCGCGCCCGTCGCGCACCTACCCCTCTCCTACAATGTTGCACCCACCCAGGATGTGTACGCCGTCGTGTCCCAGGACGGGGCACCGCGAATCGAGGTCTTCCGGTGGGGCTTGACCCCGCGCTGGGGGAAGGCGGGGAAAACCCCGCCCCTCCTGATCAACGCGCGGGCGGAGACGTTGGCCGAAAAGCCGAGTTTCAGAGCATCCTTGGCGTCACGTCGTTGCCTCATCCCCGCCGATGGTTTCTATGAGTGGCGAATCAACCCGGTCGATCCGAAGCGGGGTCGGAAGCAGCCGTTCTTCATTCATCACCCCGCCGGCGACTCCTACGCCTTCGCCGGACTGTGGGACCTTCAGGACAGTGCTGGTGCGGAGGGAAGCCCTCCACAGAGTTGTGTGATCATCACCACCACGCCCAACGCCCCGATGGGCCGGATCCATGCCCGCATGCCAGTGATCCTGCCGCCGTCAGCCTGGGATGAGTGGCTGAACCGGGAAAACACAGACCTCGAAGTGCTTGGCGACCTCCTCGTACCGGCCGCTCCCGAGGTCATCGCCATCCACGCCGTGTCCCCCGAGGTAAACAACGCCCGCCACGATGGTCCGTCGTTGATTGCGCCGGTGACCGAGGAAGTGCAGTGAGCTCAAGGGCTCGGAACGAATTCACCGTGGCCCGCCGCCCGCAGTCCCACTCGTAATGCCTCGGCTTGCCGATCGAGGACCTCGGCTGCAGGGCTCGAGTCCACGTTGGCGAAGCTCATCTGGGCTAGGTCGGTGAAGGGAACGAGATGCACATGGGTATGGGGCACTTCTTCACCCACCACCAGCACTCCAACTTTTAGCGGCCGGTAGATCTTGTCGAGAGCGCGACTGATCGTCTGGGCTACCCGCCACAGGTGAGCGTTCGCTTCAGGAGCGAGGTCGATCCAATGGTCCACGGGGGCGATCGGTACCACCAGCGTGTGGCCCGGGGCGAGGAGGGCAACCGGCAAAAACGCCACCGTTGTCTCATCACGCCAAACGAACCGACCCGGGATCTCGCCGTCGATGACTCTGGTGAAAATGGTGCTCACGCGAGCCACCCGCCACTCGCCGGAACGACCTCACCGAAGGAGTAGGTGGCGTCACAAACGAGATACCGGACCACCTTGGCTATTTCCTCAGCCCGACCAAAGCGTCCCGCCGGGATACGAGCCAGCAGGAAGGGTCTCGCATCGACCAACGGGTCTAAGAAGGGGGTGTCGATGAAGCCGGGTGCCACTGCGTTCACGCGTATACCCAGTGACGCCACCTCCGCCCCCACCGATTTGGTCATTCCCGCGATGGCGTGCTTGGCGGCCGCGTACTCCGGGCCCGCCACCGATCCGCGATAGGCGTACACGCTGCACAGATTCACGATCGCCCCAGCGCGTGCCTCCTCCATGTGGCGCAATGCGGCTCGCATTCCGTAGAAGGTGCCATACACGTGGGTCTTCAACATTCGGTCGAACTGCTCGTCGGTGAGACTGGACAAGACCCGTACCGGCGGTACCTCTTCACCATTCATCGCCGCCACCTCCGCGGCGATGAGCCGTTCGATCACCTCCGGGCGATCCACCACGATGCCAGCGTTATTGACCAACACATCCAGGCGGCCGTGCTGAGACACCGTGTTGTCTACCGCGGCGTCGAAGGCCGCCGAATCGGACACATCGAACACGGCCACCTCACTCGCCAATTCCTTGGCCACCGCCGCCGCCGCGTCGGCCCGCACGTCATTGACCACGACGTGGGCTCCTTGCTGGGCTAGGTCGTGGGCGATGGCCGCCCCCAACCCCGACCCCGCCCCGGTCACCAAAGCAACCTGGCCCTTCAGTGCAGCGCCGTTCACCATGGTGGGCATCCTAGGGTGGGGGAATGCGCCACGAGCAGGCCACCACCCCCAGCGCCGACGGCGGCGATCGGATCTTCACCCTTCCCAACGTGATCACCGGGGTGCGCCTGTGTCTGCTACCCGTCTTCTGGTGGCTCCTCTTCGACCAAGAGAACCGGCTAGGCGCCGCGCTCCTTCTGCTCACACTGGGAGCCACCGACTTTCTCGACGGGTACATCGCCCGTCGGTTTCACCAGATCTCCAACCTGGGAAAAGTGCTCGATCCGGTGGCCGACCGCGTTCTTTTCTTCGTGGGGGTAACCGCCATCTGGATCGACGGAAGCGTGGCCGGGTGGTTTGCCACTGCCGTATTGGTGCGCGAGGTACTCGTAGCGGTGGCCACCATCACCCTGGCGGCCCTCGGTGCCACCCGCATCGACGTGACCTGGTTCGGAAAGGCCGGCACCCTCTGCCTCATGGTCGCCTTTCCCCTCTTTCTCGCCGGGGCCAGTTCGGTCCAATGGGCCGCCCAGGCCACCACGGCGGCCTGGCTCATCGGCCTTCCCGGCCTCGGCCTGTCCTGGTTGGCCGCTGCGTTGTACGTGCCCCTGGCGCGTCGAGCTCTGCGAGAGGGGCGATCGGTCCCCTCAACACCCCAGGTATCCTCGCCCTCATGAAGGCCGTGATCATGGCGGGGGGGGAGGGAACCCGACTGCGTCCCCTCACCTCCAACGCCCCCAAACCCATGATCTCGCTGGTCAATGCCCCGATGATGGAACACGTCGTGACCCTTCTCCAACGGCACGGTTTCGACGAGATCGTGGTAACGGTGGCCTTCATGGCCAACCACATCCGCACCTACTTCGGTGACGGCTCCGACTTCGGAGTGAAGATGGTCTACGCCACCGAGGACACGCCCTTGGGTACGGCCGGGTCGGTCCGCAATGCCATGGATCAGTTGACCGAGCGGTTTTTGGTGATCTCCGGCGACGTGCTCACCGATATTGATCTGTCGACGATGGTGGCGGAACACGAGCGCACCAATGCTTTCGCCACCATTGGCCTCGCACGCGTCACGAACCCGCTCGAATTTGGCATCGTCATCACGCGACCTGACGGATCCATCGAGCAATTTCTCGAAAAGCCGTCGTGGGGGCAGGTGTTCAGTGACACCATCAATACCGGCATTTTTGTACTCGAGCCCGGGATCTTCGATTACATCGATGCGGACCGCCCGGTGGACTTCTCCTCGGAGGTATTCCCGGCCCTCCTCGCCGATGGCCGCCCCCTCTATGGCGCCATCGGCGAGGGCTATTGGGAAGACGTCGGCACCTTGGAGAGTTACCTCTCCGCCCACAAGGACATCCTCGACGGTCACGTAGCGGTGAACATCCCCGGTTTCAAGATGGGCGACGGCGTCCATGTGGGCGAAGGAGCCGAGATCCACCCCCAAGCAACCGTGGTAGGACCCGCCGTCATCGGGGAGAACTGCCGCATCGAAGCAGGTGTGCGCCTCGGTCCCTACACCGTGCTGGGCACCAACGTGCGGGTGCGGGCCAACACCGACCTCGAGCGGGCGATCGTGCACGACAACTCCTACCTAGGGGAGGGGGTGCGGCTGCGCGGTGCGATCATCGGCCGTTCCTGTGATCTGCGGGGCGGCGTGCGGGCCGAGGAGGGTGTGGTACTCGGCGACGAATGCTTCGTAGGGGAACATGCCGTACTCGGATCCGGAGTGAAGGTGTACCCCTTTAAAACAGTTGAACAAGGGGCCGTTATCAATTCCTCGATTGTGTGGGAGTCGCGCGGGTCGCGGTCGCTCTTCGGTCGAGTGGGGGTAGCCGGCCTCGCCAACGTCGACATCACCCCCGAGTTGGCCACCCGTGCCGCTATGGCCTACGCCACCTCCCTAAAGAAGCACGCCACCATCGTCACATCACGCGATTCCAGCCGCACCGCCCGCATGCTCAAGCGCGCCATGATGGCTGGCGTCAACGCGGCGGGGGTCAACGTGCTCGACCTGGAGGTGGCGTCGGTACCGGTCACCCGCTTCATCGTGCGCCGGCCGGAACACGCCGGTGGCCTATCGATCCGCCTCGTGGAGGGCGATCCCCAATCCTGTGTGATCCGTTTCTTTGATGCCAACGGCGCCGACCTCTCGGAAGACCAGCAACGCAAAGTGGAGCGTCTCTTCGGTCGGGAGGACTTCCGCCGGGTGTTTCCCACCGAGATCGGCGACATCGGGTTTCCGCCCCGTTCCCTGGAGCAATACACCGCCGCCCTGGAAGCCACCGTGGATATCAGCGCCATCCGGGACGCGAGGTTCAAGATAGTGGTGGATTACGCCTACGGCTCTACCTCCTTCGTGATGCCCAACATGCTGGCCAAACTGGGGGCCGACATCCTCGGGGTGAACCCCTACGCATCCACTCTCGGGGCTGTGAATTTCGACCGACACGTCCATGCGCAGGAAGTGGCCGCCGTGGTACGGGCCTCCGGCGCCCATCTCGGTGCCGTGCTGGACCCCGATGGCGAACATCTCACCTTGATCGATGATTCCGGCCGGGTACTCACCCATGAGCAAGCGCTGCTGGCGTTGCTCACCCTGGTGAGCGGTCACCTGGCGGGGGAGATCATCGCCCTGCCGGTCACCGTAACCCGCCATGCCGAAGCCATCGCGGCATCCCACGGCGTGGCGGTGCGACGCACCAAGGTTTCCACCCCCGCCTTGATGCAAGCCGCAGCCGAGTCGGGGGTTGGCTTCGCCGCCAGTACCGACGGTGGCTTCATCGTCCCGGACTTCCTCCCCGCCTTCGACGCGGCCGCCAGCCTGGTGAAGGTGCTCGAGTTGCTGGCCCGAAGTGGTAGGCGCCTTTCGACCATCGTGGCGAGCCTTCCCCAGCCTCACCTCGCCCACGAGGCGGTCGTTACCCCCTGGGACCAGAAAGGGATGGTGATGCGGTCTCTGGTGGAGATGAGCAAAGACCGTGAGGTGCAACTCATCGATGGCGTAAAGGTGCGACACGACCAGGGTTGGGCGCTCGCTCTACCCGACCCGGAGGAACCGCTGACTCATGTCTGGGCCGAAGCCGATACCGAATCCGACGCGAATGCCCTGGCGGGGGAGTACGCGCGACGCATCCGTCAGTTGCTCCGTTAGCGAACCCTCAACACGGCATCGAGGGTTCCGATAGCCTGGGGGCATGCACATCCCGGACGACCTCCAGTATTCGCCCGACCACGAGTGGATTCGCATCGACGGCACTCGAGCCAGGGTGGGTATCACTGATTACGCCCAGGACGCTCTGGGCGATGTGGTCTTCGTTGACCTTCCCGATGTGGGCACCGCGGTGACCGGGGGAGCATCGATCAGTGAGGTCGAATCCACCAAGTCCGTCTCCGACATCTATGCGCCACTGTCCGGAACGATCAGTGAGGTCAATACCGATCTGGGCGACGCGCCGGAACGGCTGAACGAAGACCCCTACGGCGAAGGATGGATCTTTGTGATCGACTTCACCGATGCCTCGCAACTCAACTCCCTCCTCAGCGCCGCCGACTATCGCGACCTGGTCGAGGGCTAGGCATCGTGGCCGAGACGACTTGTCCCCACTGCGGGCACCCGAACCCGTTGACCGGAAGGTTCTGTTCGTCCTGCGGCGCGGGCCTCACCCTCCCCGGCCAGGAGCACGACACCACCGTCTCGGTGTTGGTCCCGATAGAAGGATCAGTTGAGGAGTTGGAGGTCGAACTGGCCAACATTCCCGCTGGCCTCGGGCTCCTAGTGGTCACTCGGGGACCTAACTCGGGTTCCCGCTTCGCCCTTGATGAACCGCTCGTCACCGCCGGCCGCCACCCCGAAAGCGTGATCTTCCTCGACGACATCACCGTGTCTCGTCGGCACGCGGAAGTGCGTCGAGTGGACGACGGGTACGAAGTGGCTGATTCCGGGTCGCTCAACGGCACCTACCTCAACCGCCAGCGGGTTGAGTTGGCTCCGTTGACCCACGGGGATGAGATCCAAATCGGCACCTTCAAATTGCTCTTCCTGGTTGGCCTCCCATGACCCACACCGCGCCCGAACGTTCGCACCTGTCCATCGGCGAGGTACTCAACCTGCTCCAGGACGATTTCCCCGACGTCACCATCTCCAAGATCCGTTTTCTCGAGAGCCAGGGTCTGCTTGATCCTGAACGCACCCCGTCGGGTTATCGGAAATTTTACGATGGCGACATCGAGCGCCTGCGTTGGATCCTGCGCCACCAGCGCGACCACTTCCTTCCCCTGAAGGTGATGAAGGACCGCCTCGAGGAAGCCACCGCAGCCGGACAGGTAGTACCACCCGATGAGCCAGTGGCGGTGATCCCCAGCGACCCGCCTTCCCTTTTCGAGGAGGTCACCCCCGCGCCGACCGCCACCGTGGCGAGCCACGACCCCGCCCCCAAACTGCCTCCGCCCTCCCGTCGACGCGAGCCCGAGCCCGCTCGCGCTCGCGCTCGCCCTGCGCCCGCCATGCCCGAACTGCCCGCCCGCCCCTCGATCAACCCACTCGACGGGGGCGCCACCAGCGCAAGTTTCACGCGGGAGGAACTCTCCGCGGCGTCCGGCCTCAGTCCGGATGACCTCACTAACCTGGCGGGGTTCGGCCTGCTGACCGGACGGTCCGTGGCTGGGGAAACCTTCTACGACGGAGATGCGCTGGTGGTAGCCCATACGGCCGCCGGTTTCATGCGCTTTGGCATCGAGGCCCGCCATCTGCGGATGTACAAGGTGTCCGCCGAGCGGGAGGCGGGTTTCATGGAGCAAATCCTTATGCCACTACTCAAGCAGCGGAACCCCACGGCGCGGGAGCAGGCCGCAGCCAACCTTGGGGAACTGGCCGGCCTCGGAGACCAGATGCGCTCGGCTCTCTTGCGAATCGCCCTGCGGGATTACACCGAACCTCGATAATCTCGCCGTTCGGAGCGCACCCGACGTTTCACTTGGATAGGCTGCCCGGGTGGCAGTCAAGATGGAACTAGTGGGCATCGAGCTGGAGAAGCCTCCGAACATCCCCTGCCTTCTGCTGCGTGAGTCGACCGGCGATCATCGGATTCTGCCAATCTTCATCGGGGGCCCGGAGGCGGCGGCCATTGCCTTCGCCCTCGAGGAAGTGGCTACCCCTCGCCCGATGACCCATGACCTCATGAAAGACCTGCTCGACCGACTCGGTGCGCGCATCGAGCGCGTCGTGGTCACCGAGCTCCGGGACAGCACCTTTCTTGCCGAGGTCATCCTGGCCCATGCCGGAGACGTGCAATCAGTCTCGGCCCGTCCGTCTGATGCCGTCGCCCTCGCCCTGCGTTTCGGTGCCCCGGTCTTTGCCGAGGAAAGCGTCCTCAACACCGCCGGCCGGCAGGTCGGACGGGCTGTGCCCGAAGGGATCGTTGATGAATTCAAGAACTTCATCGAACAGGTCAAGCCAGAAGACTTCGACTCCTAACCGGAGGAACGCCCCCTAAGCCAGGCTGCGGCGCGAAGGTGGGCGCAACAGGTACCCTGGCGCCATGGTCGGCCGGATGTCTCTTACTGGGAGCGTGTTGGTGGCTGCACTCCTGCTTACCGGCTGCGGCCCCTCGTCCCACGAGGTCTTCCTGCGCTGCAGTAGGCCGGGCCTCGTCGCTAGTTCCACTGGCCCCGTCACCGACCCAGCCCTGGTGGAAATCTCCGGCATCGTCGCCGGCCGCGTCAACCCCTCACAATGGTGGGTGCACAACGACTCGGGCGATAGCGCCCGGCTGTTTGCTCTCAACAACCAAGGCGAGGTCACTCGGCAGTACCAGCTGACCGGGGCGATGGCGGTGGATTGGGAGGACCTCGCCATTGGGCGTGGTCCCTTGGCTAACACCACCTATCTCTACGCCGCCGACATCGGAGACAACTCGTCGGCGAGGATCGAGATTTTGGTGTACCGCGTGCCGGAACCCGTCGTCACCCCGGGGCCTGCGATCGCCTTGGGGGGAGTGGAAATTCTCCGACTCCGATATCCCGATGGCGCCCACAACGCGGAGGCGCTCCTGGTGGACCCCACCACGGGCGACCTCGTCATCGTTGAAAAGAAACTCGGCGGGGGCGTGATCGGCGTATACCGGACGTCTGGAATTCCCGCCGCTGGCAGCCTCACCACCCTGGAGAAAGCGGGGGAGATCAACGTCGGAAGCGGTGCCCTCTCTGCCGTGACCGGGGCCTCGATTTCCCAGAGCGGCCGCGAGATCGCCCTGCGGGTGTACGGCGGAACCCGGATCTTCGCCCGAACCGACGGCCAAAGCGTCACCGAGGCCATGGCCGGCATCGCCTGCAACGGCCCGACCCCGCCTGAGGTCCAGGGCGAAGCGATCGCGTTCGATGCCGACGGGAACGGCTACGCCACCATCAGTGAAGGGACCGGCCAGTCGCTCCACCACTACCGCATCCCCTAGCGGAGGCGGGCCACAGGGGAGGCGAGGGTGAGGCGCGACAGCATTGCCCGTTGACGACTCGACGCCCTACTCGTAGTGTGCTCGGGCACAACCACATCAGTGTAACTCCACTGGTGTTACCCGCCCGAACCCACCCATTAGGGCCCGCTACCAGCGAGGGACGCCTGTCATGAGCACAGAGGGATTTAGCGGTCGAGAGACCGCCGACATTGTTGGCATCACCTACCGCCAACTCGATTACTGGGCCCGCACCGACCTGATCCGGCCGTCGCTCGCCGATGCCAAGGGGAGTGGTTCGCGGCGGCGATACTCCTACAAGGACCTCATCGAGTTGCGCATGATCAAGACCCTGATCGATGCCGGACAGCGCCTCGATCGGGTGCGTTCCGCCTTTCAATATTTGCGTGACCTGGGCGACGACTTATCGGCCGCTCAATTGGTGATTGCGGGGGACAGCGTCGTGCTCGTGCGCCCCGGCGAGAACCTGATTGACGTCGTCAATAAGTATCAGGGCCAGGGGGTACTCAACCTTCTCGCCCTCGACGGCGTGGTGGAGCAGGTTGATGCCGCCATCTTGGAACTGCGCCCCCTCACCAACCCCCCGGCCCCCGAGGATGGCGTCACCTCAATCGCCCGATAGGTTCGTATCGGTGGATCCGCGAACCTCTCCCCTCGATGCCGCGCATCGAGCTCTGGGGGCCAAGATGGTGCCCTTCGGCGGGTGGGACATGCCCTTGTCCTATGGCGAGGGCACCCTCGCAGAACACCGGGCCTGTCGCGCCGACGCGGTGGCCTTCGACGTGAGTCATCTCGGCACGGTGCGAGTCGAGGGCCGAGATGCCTTCGCCCGCCTCCAGGCGGCGTTTACCAACGACCTCACAAAGATCACCCCCGGCCGCGCCCAATACACCCATCTCCTCAACGAGGCCGATGCCTCAGTCCTCGACGACATCATCGTGTGGTGGACGGCCGAAGACATCTTCGACGTGATGCCCAATGCGTCCAACACCCATGACGTCGTGGGCGCGATCGGCGGCGACGACGTGACCGCGTCTCGCGCCATCATCGCCGTGCAGGGCCCGGGGGCCCGGTCCCGCCTGGCCACCATTGCCCCCGACGCGGCGGCCATCGGCCGCTTTCGCGTGGGGACGGCCCCGGTGGCGGGGGTCACCTGCGTCGTGGCCGGCACCGGCTACACCGGGGAAGACGGCGTCGAGTTGGCCGTGCCGGCGGCGGAAGCGCACATCGTCTGGGATGGCTTGCTGGCCGCCGGCGTCGTGCCGGCCGGGTTGGGCGCACGGGACACGCTGCGGCTCGAGGCGGCTCTTCCCCTCCACGGTCACGAACTCGGCTCCGGCATCACCACCCTGCAGGCCGGCCTGGGTTGGGTGGTGGCCTGGGATAAAGAGGGTGGCTTCTGCGGACGCGACGCCCTGCTGGCCGAGCGAGAGCGCGGCGTCGCCCGGCACCTCAGAGGACTAGCGGTGGAGGGCCGGCGGCCACCGAGAGCTGATCAGTCCGTGCTGGTGGACGAGGCATCGGTGGGGGTGGTGACCAGCGGCAACTTCTCCCCGATGCTTGGGCACGGGATCGCCCTGGCCTTCCTTCCGCCGGATCTGGCGGTCGGTACCGAGGTCGTCATCGACGGGCGCGGGGCCCAGATGCCCGCCCGGGTGGTAGCAACGCCCTTCATCCCTCGGCCCTAGCCCCACCTCGACGACCGGTCACTCGGAAGCATGATGCGACTGAATCGCCTCCATCACGGCGGCGGTGGCCGCCGACATGAACTCGGGACGACGCTCCGCCGCCCAATCCCGGCTCGCCTCAGCTGACACAGCCGACCCCTGGAACTCTGGGAAGACGTAACGGGCCAACAATTCGTAACTGTGCCAGGTGGCCTCACGGTCGGCCCACTCATGCGCCATGTTGAGAAAGGTGCCGAAGCCACCCGACTGCTCGACCAGTCGGGCGATCTGGGCTTTGGCATCCTCCACCGTGCCGATCACCGCAAACCCCGAGGCGTTCATGGCATTCGCCATCTCCTCCACATCGGTGGTGTCCGGGCCTAATGGTAGAGCGGCGACCCGCTGAAAATAATCCACCCACTGGGGGAGTCCGAACGTCACGTCGTGGTAGGCCTGCTCTTTGCTGTCGGCAATATGCATCGGACCAACGAGACGCCACTTTTGCCGATCAACGACCGTACCGAACTCCGCGCTGCGCTCCTCCATCACGTTCCAATGAGAGCCCAGCACATCAAACCCGCCCTGATTGGTGGCCCCGAGCGACAGCAGCGACACGCCGTGCTTGCCGGCCAACCGGGGGCCCGACGGCGAGATCTGCGCCGCCACAGCGATCTCGAAACAGGGCTGCGAGTAGGGCCGCAACTGGAGGCGCGCATCACGCAACGTGAACCAACTGCTTTCGTGGGTTACCGGGGCCGCCCCCTCCAGGAGGGCCAGGATCACCTCGAAGGCCTCTTCCATCATGTCCCGCTGTCGGCTCACGTCGATCCCCATCATGAATGCGTCCGATGGCAACGCACCCGGCCCCACCCCGAACATCACCCGACCGCGGGTGAGGTGGTCGAGTAGCACCATTCGGTCGGCCAGCATCAGGGGCTGGTGGTAGGGGAGCGAGCTCACACCGGTGCCGAGACGAATGTGTTGGGTGCGTTGGGCGGCCGCCGCAATGAACACCTCCGGGCTGGCGATGATTTCGTAGCCCGCCGAGTGGTGCTCGCCAATCCAGACTTCATCAAAACCCAGGGCATCGAGGTGGACCACTAGGTCGAGGTCGCGCTCAAGGGCCAGGGTGGGATTTTGCCCCACCGGGTGAAACGGGGCCAGGAACACACCGAAGGAAAGAGGCCAATCCATGGGCCCAGCCTAGGGCAGCGCGAACCGGGCTCCGGCGGGGTGGATCAGGCCAGTTGTCGGGCGATGGTTCCCGTGTCGTAGTAGTAGCGGGCGCCGATAAGATCCGCCTCCTGGAACTGGAACACGGCAGCTACCCGGCAACGGAAGCGCCGGCCAGTGGCAGGGAACTGGGCCCGAGAGCCCAGGTGGGATCCCCGCATCCACATCTCGACCACCATCGACCCCTCGGAGTGGTGGCTATCGATCATCTCGAAAGCCAGGTCGGGGAAGGTGGCAAAGGTGGTCTCGTGATAACGCCGAACCTGATCGGCCCCATCGAACACCCGCTGGTTGCCCACCAGTTCGTAGCGCGGATGGGTAAAACAGGCCAAGGCCGCCTCCACGTCCTGCTGGTTGAGGGCCGCCAGCAACTCCGTCACCACCGCGGCTCGGTGATCACGAAGCTTGGATCCAATCGGGCTCACAGACACGTCGAGACCCGCCGGGCTCAGTCGAGAAGGTCGGGCTGGTCCGCCACGATCTTGTCGTAGAGCGGCTGGAAACTGAACCAACCGGCGAACGGACTGCCCACCTGTTCTCTCGTGTGGCGGGCCAACTCGGGATCGATCTTCACCGGCACGCCGGCGGCCTCGGCCATCAACTGCACCTCACACGACCGCTCCATCGTGATGAACAGCCAGGCTGCCTCATCCACCGAGCGTCCCACCGTGAGAATCCCATGATTGCGAAGAATGGCTGCCTTATGGTCGCCGAGGGCATGCGCAATGCGCTTGCCCTCCTCCACATCAATGACCACTCCGGTGTAGTCGTCGAACAGGCCGTGGGCCTCAAAGAAGGTGCAGGAGTCCTGGGTGATGGGGTCGAGGAGGCGCCCGAGGGTGGACCACGCCCGGCCGCCCTTGCTGTGGGTGTGGGCGGCCGCCTGCACATCGGGTCGGGCGGCGTGCACCTGGGAATGAATGGCAAAGGCGGCCACGTTCACCGGCCAATCCCCCTCCACTACCTCACCCTGATGGTTCACCAAGATCAGGTCGGAGGCCCGCACCAGGCCGAAGGACAGCCCGAAGGGGTTCACCCAGAAGCAGTCGGTGCGCTCGGGGTCGCGAGCGGTGAGGTGACCGGCCACCCCCTCGTTGAAGCCGAAGCGATCAAACAATCGGAACGCCGCCGCCATCCGCTGTTTGATGTGGGTGCGTTCGTCATCGGGGGAGGCAAACTCGGGAAGGGCGTGGGGCCGGTCGGGACGGATCACAGGGTTACCTCCGGGAAGCACGGGACCGGCACAGTCTACGTCGCCTGGCGAGCGAGGGTTAGCCCCGGCGGCGGGGCCGTGCGGGGCCGATCACCAGTTCTTACCCCCGCTTCCCCTAAACGCCCATAATAACCGTTACGTCAAGTTGTGCCTTCTCCGAGGGGAACCCCCAACAGCGGCAGGGCCGCGTCGATCACCCACTCGAGCGCCTCGAGCGCCTCGCCGCCGTCGCCGAGGTCTCGCCGAACATCCTCTATCGCGCACTCCAGTACAAACAACTTGTCTCGCAGTTCTTCCAATTCCCGTCGCGTGATCACCAATTCGGATTCGGCCAATCCGGCTTCCTGCGCCCGTAACCGGCTGATGTAATCCCGTTGGCGACACGCCGGCGCACAAAACAGCCGAGGACGCCCGGGGCCGCTGGTTTTAGGGAAGGCCCGGCCGCACCAGCGGCAAGGTTGGGTAGGGGAGGATACTGTCACTGACGTAAACCATAGTCATCAGCGGTCGCTCCCGCGGGTTCTTGCCCAGGTAAGGTGGGCGGGCTGACGAACCCGTGTGGGAGAGTCCCGATGCGTGCCCCCCAGGGCGGGTGATCGGGCGCCGAAGGTGCAAACGCCCCGTAACCTCTCAGGCTCCAGGACCGCACGGGGGAGGCGACGCTGAAGCCCCCCAGGGTGACAGCGGGGGACCAACCCCACCCGCCCCACACCCTCGGAGCCGTTGTTGAACCCTCAACCAGCCATCACCTTTGCCGATCGACACATCGGCCCTCGCCCGGCCGAAGTCGAGCACATGCTCGCTACCCTCGGCGTTACCACCCTCGGTGAACTCATCGACCAAGCGGTACCCAAGACCATCCGCAACGACCAACCGTTGTCCTTGCCCGCCGCCCGCTCCGAGCCCGAGGTGCTCGCCGCGCTGGGGCGATTGGCTCGTCAGAACACCGTGATCACATCGCTCATCGGGGCGGGCTACTACGGCACCCACACCCCCGCTGTCATTCTGCGGAACGTGCTGGAGAACCCCGCGTGGTACACGGCCTATACGCCGTATCAGCCCGAGATCAGCCAGGGCCGACTAGAGGCCCTCCTCAACTTCCAAACCATGGTCACCGATCTCACCGGCATGGACATCGCCAACGCCTCGATGCTCGATGAATCCACCGCCGCCGCCGAGGCCATGACCCTGATTCGGCGTTCCACCAAGCATCTCTCCACCAAATTCTTCGTCGACAACCAGACGCATCCCCAAACCATTTCGGTGCTCGCCGCCCGGGCGGAACCAATCGGCATCCAACTCGTCGTAGCCAACTGCGCCACCCTCGATGCCACCGATGTGTTCGGGGCCCTGCTCCAACACCCCGGCACCCACGGGGAGGTACGCGACCTCTCCCCCACTATCGCCGCCGTTCATGCCGGCGGAGGCCTGGTGGCCGTCGCCACCGACCTGCTGGCCTGCACGGTGCTCACGCCACCGGGTGAGCAGGGGGCCGATGTGTGTATCGGCTCCACCCAACGCTTCGGTGTGCCCCTCGGCTACGGCGGACCCCATGCCGGGTTCCTCGCTACCCGCGACGCCCTGCGCCGCTCCATGCCCGGCCGCCTGGTGGGGGTGTCGGTCGACGCCGCCGGTCGGCCCGCCCATCGCCTCGCGCTGCAAACCCGCGAACAGCACATCCGTCGAGAGAAGGCCACCTCGAACATCTGCACCGCTCAGGTGTTGCTCGCCGTGACGGCCGCCATGTTCGCGGTGTACCACGGGCCCGAAGGCCTGCGACACATCGCCGAGCAGGTCCACCACCGCACCGCTCGCCTGGCGGCGGGTCTGCGCGCCGCCGGATTCGAACTCACCGCCGATGCCTTCTTCG
Organism: Acidimicrobiia bacterium; assembly: GCA_009694375.1. Taxonomy (NCBI): domain Bacteria; kingdom Bacillati; phylum Actinomycetota; class Acidimicrobiia; species Acidimicrobiia bacterium. The sequence continues at coordinate 144,033 of SHVB01000004.1, read as the reverse complement.
ACACGCTCACCCTCCGGTGCCCGTCGCGGGCCGACGACCTGCTGGCGGCGGCCCTGGCTCACGGGCTCAACCTTCGCCGCCTCGACGACGACACCATCGGAATCTCCCTCGATGAGACCACCGGCGAAGAGGTGCTGGCCGCCCTGGCTGCCGCCCTGCATCTGGTGATACCGGCCCACGCCGATGGTGCCATCCCCGCCGCCCTGGCGCGGACCACGGCGTTCCTCACCCACCCGGTGTTCTCGACGTACCGCTCCGAGACCGACATGCTGCGATACCTGCGTTCGCTGTCGGACCTGGACATCGCTCTCGACCGCTCCATGATCCCGTTGGGCTCCTGCACGATGAAACTCAACGCCACCACCGAGATGGCGGCAGTCACCTGGCCCGAGTTCGGAAACATCCACCCCTTCTCCCCCACCGACCAAGCCCGGGGGTATCGAGAACTCATCACCACCCTCGAGGCGTGGCTGGCGGAAATCACCGGTTACGACAAGGTGTCGATCCAACCCAATGCCGGATCGCAGGGCGAGTTGGCCGGTCTCCTCGCCATCCGTGGCTACCACGCCTCCCGCGGGGAAGCCGCCCGCAACGTCTGCCTCATTCCCTCCTCAGCCCACGGCACCAACGCCGCCTCGGCAGTAATGGCAGGGATGCGAGTGGTCGTAGTGGCCTGCGACGACGACGGCAATGTTGATGTCGCCGACCTCGAGGCCAAGGTGGAGGAGCACGCCAGCGACCTCGCCGCGCTCATGGTCACCTACCCCTCCACCCACGGCGTGTTCGAGGAACGGATCACCGACCTCTGCGACCTGGTGCACCGTCACGGCGGACAGGTGTACATCGACGGCGCCAACCTCAACGCCCTCGTTGGGGTAGCCCGACCAGGCTGGTTCGGCGGTGACGTGAGCCATCTGAATCTCCACAAAACCTTCTGCATCCCCCACGGTGGCGGCGGACCCGGGGTGGGCCCGGTGGCGGTGCGAGCCCACCTGGCCCCGTTCCTACCCAACCACCCCCTCCTGGCCGAAGCGGGCCCGGCGACGGGCCCCGGGGCCATCTCCGGCGCGCCCTATGGGTCGGCATCGATCCTGCCGGTCTCGTGGGCCTTCATTGCGCTCATGGGACCCGACGGGCTCCGTCAGGCCACCGAGTTGGCGATCTTGAACGCCAACTATGTGGCGGATCGCCTCAATGCTGCGTACCCCGTGCTCTACACCGGCGACCACCAGCGGGTGGCCCATGAGTGCATCCTCGACCTCCGCCCCATCACGGCGGCCACCGGGGTCACCGTGGACGACATAGCCAAACGGCTCATCGACTTCGGGTTCCACGCCCCCACCATGAGTTTCCCCGTGGCGGGCACGTTCATGGTGGAACCCACCGAATCCGAGTCGCTGCCCGAACTCGACCGTTTCATTGAGGCCATGCTCACCATCCGGGAAGAGATCGCCGCCATCGAACGAGGTGAAGTGCCCCACGCCACCAGTGCCTTGGCCCAGGCCCCCCACACGGCAGCGGACATTCTCGTGGCGGAGTGGGACCGTCCCTACAGTCGGGAGCAAGCGGCCTACCCGCTTCCCTCCCTTCGCCACGGGAAGTATTGGCCGCCGGTGAGCCGCATCGACGGCGGCCATGGCGACCGCAACCTCATCTGTGCGTGTCCCCCACCCGAGGCGTATGAGACCTGACACCATCGGGCCCGTGGGCCGGTTGGGGACCCCATCCCCGCCGCCTATCCTGTGCCAATGGCCTCTGATGAGCAACGAGCACTGGGACTAGCGGCGTTTCTGGGCACGGCGGGCGTGATGCACTTCGTACGACCCGAATTCTTCGATGTCATCGTGCCGGACTGGATGCCGGGGTCCAAGCGCACCGTCACCTTGGTGAGCGGGGGCATCGAGGTAGCCGGTGCCCTCTTGGTGGCCAACCGGAGCACCCGGAAACTGGGGGCTATCGTGTGCTTGCTGACCTTCATCGGGGTGTACCCGGCGAACCTCCAGTCCGCCATCAGCGGAGGTATCGCTGACGCGCCCGCGCCCTTCAACTCAGCCGGCGCCGCCTGGGCCCGCCTGCCGCTCCAAATCCCCATGATCCGCTGGGCCCGCCGGGTGTACCAAGACCAAAACTAGAGGACCAGTTCGGCGATCTCCTCCAACATGAACGGGGGCCCGCTCACGAGCAACTGCGTGACGCAGCTTTCGTTCCAGGCCTCCAGGTCGTCCCGTACCTTCTCCTTGGGGCCGATCAGATAAACATCTTCCACCATGGCCGTGGGCACGTAACCGGCGGCTTCGGCCTTGCGGCCGTCGAGGTAGGCCTCCTGGATCTTGTCGCACTCGGCCTCGTAGCCGAGGCGGACGAACACATCGCGGTGGAAGTTGCGGTCCTTGGCCCCCATGCCGCCCACATAGAGCGCCAGGGTGGGGCGCAGGAGATCGGCGCAGGCTTCCACGTCGTCACCCAAGATGGTGGGCACCACACAGGCCACCTCGAAGGTCTCCGCGCCCTGCCGGGCCCCGGGCCGGGCGAATCCCTCCGCCAGTGCCTCCCGGTAGAACCCATCGGCCTTCGGCGAGAAGAACATCGGAAGCCACCCGTCACAAATCTCGGCCGCCAGCGCAACGTTCTTCGGACCTTCCGCACCCAGATAAATCGGAATGTCGGTACGCAGCGGGCGCACAATCGACTTGAGGGGCTTACCGAAACCGGTACCCCCTACCAGCGGCATCTGGTAGTGGTCGCCCACGTACTCAACGGGCTTATCGCGCTTGAGGATGGCCCGAATGATCTCGACGTACTCCCGGGTGCGGGCCAAGGGCTTGGCGTACTCCTGGGCGTACCACCCCTCCACCACCTGCGGGCCGCTCACTCCCAACCCCAGAATGAATCGGCCTCCGGTGAGGTGATCCATGGTGATGGCGGTCATGGCCGTGGATGCCGGCGTGCGAGCAGAGATCTGGGTGATGGCCGTGCCCAACTCCACGCGCTCGGTGGCACTCCCCCACCAGGCCAAGGGCGTGAAACAATCCGAGCCGTAGGCCTCGGACATCCAGACACTCTTGAAGCCGAGTCGCTCGGCCGCGGCGACCTGCTCGGCGGCGTCGGGCGGGGGGCCGGAGGAGGGCCAATATCCGATGATCAGTCCGAGGTCCATAGGACACCACCGTAGTCCGGATACCCATCAGACTAGAACCTGTTCTAGTCTGATGGGTATGGGTTTTCCTTCCGACGTTGGCGTCATCGACCTGATGCTGGGCATTCCCGAAGGTTCCAAAAAGGAGTGGTACGGGTTTCTGCGTGCCGGCCTGATGGACGACGAATCCAAGGCCATGGAGTTCCCGGCGCAATACATGTTCAAAGACGTCCCCCAAGACATGGATGCCGACGCCGATCCCGTGGCGGTGGTCCTCGGCGAGATGGACCACTTCGGGATCGACCGGGCGATGCTCGGCGTAAGTTTTGCCCGAGCCTCTTCCACCCGGGCGGTCACCGAACACCCGGACCGGTTCTTTGCCTCCTATGAGGTGAACCCCAACCTTGGGATGCAGGCCGTACGCGATCTCGTCAAGGCCTACGAAACTCTCGGCATCAAAGCGGCCAGTGCGTTCCCCGCCGGCATGACCCCGCAGGTCCCCATCAACGACAAGCGCTTCTACCCGATCTACGCCAAGTGCATCGAACTCGACATCCCCATCTGCATCACCACCGGCGTGCCCGGACCGCGGGTGCCCATGCTCTGCCAGAAAACCGAGTTGCTTGATGAGGTGTGCTGGTTCTTCCCCGAACTCAAGATCGTGATGCGCCACGGCGCCGAACCTTGGGACGCCCTGGCGGTGAAGTTGATGCTCAAATGGCCGAATCTCTACTACTCCACCTCGGCCTTCGCCCCTCGCTACTACCCGCCGACCATCATCGACTTCGCCAACAGTCGCGGTGCCGACAAGGTGATGTACGCCGGGTACTTCCCCATGGGCCTATCCCTCGAGCGCATCTTCTCCGAACTTCCCCACGTGCCGCTCAAGGATGACGTGTGGCCGAAGTTCCTCCGCCACAACGCCGTGCGGGTATTCAACCTGGAGACGTCATGACCCTCGCCGTGGAAACCCCCGCGCGTTCCCCGTTCCCGGTTCCCTTCGGATGGTTCTGCATCGGCTACCCCGAAGACTTTCCTCTCGCCCTACCCCGCGCCATCTTCTACTTCGATAGGCACTTGGTGGCCTGGCGAGATGAAACCGGGGAGCTCCACGTGCAGGATCCGTTCTGCCCCCACCTCGGGGCTCATCTCGGCCACGGTGGCTCGGTGGAGGGATGCGAGATCAGGTGCCCCTTCCACGGATGGACCTTCGACGCCACCGGCACCAACACCACCATCCCCTACTCCGAACGCGTGAACAAGAGGGACACGCTGCGCACCTTCCCGGTGATCGAAGTGAACGGTGTGAGCCTCGTCTGGTATCACCCCGATGCCGCGGTGGAGCCGATGTGGGAGATTCCCCCCCTCTCGGAGTTTCACGGTGATCCGGAGTGGTCCACCGTCATTCGCACCGAACACACCGTGGAGGCGCCCTGGCAGGAAATGGCCGAAAACGGCGTGGACTCTGCCCATTTCCGCTTTGTCCACAACACCGCGGATGTACCGGAGTTGGTGAGTTACGAGACCGGTTTCCCGGGCACCATAATGAAGTCGGTCCAGAAGTTCGTGACTCCCCGAGGGGTGATGGAGGGCCGCATCGACTCTGAGCAGGTGGGTCCGGGGCTGGCCATCGTGCGATTCGGCGGGATCGTGGACACCGTGAGCCTGGCCGCCACCACCCCCATCACCGCCAACCGCTGCATCACCCGCTTCAACTTCCGTTTCAAGACAATGGGCGACGAAGAGACCACCCAAAACGTGGGTCAGGCCTTCGTGCGCGAAGTGAACAAGCAGTTCCTGGAAGACAAGCCGATCTGGGAACACAAGGCCCATTTGGTGCGCCCGGCCCTGGCCGACAACGACGGACCGTTCATGAAGTTCCGCAAGTGGGCCGCCCAGTTCTATGCCGAGGGCATCAGCGACGAACGCACGGTATTCGCCCCGCCGTGGTGGCCCGAGCGCGCCGACGAGGCCCCCGCCAAGGCCACCGCCAGTGCCCGCCTCGGTGGTGGCTGACCGCCCGCCACCACGGCCCCCCACCTCCGGCGGGGGGCCGAACTGCTAGCCGAGGAGGCTGCGGTCGCCCGCCGTGGCGCCGCCGTCGACAGACCATTCGGCGCCGGTGACATAACTCGCTTCGTCCGAGGCCAGGAAGACCACCACCTTGGCGATCTCGTCGACGTGGCCGAAACGACCCATCGGCAGGCTCTTGGCAAACAAAGTCTCATTGGGCTCCTGGCCCGGCAGGCGAGTCATGGGCGTATCCACCCCACCGGGATGCAACGAGTTCACCCGGATGCCGCGCTTGCCGAGGTCCATAGCGGCAGTTTTGGACAATCCGCGCACAGCCCACTTGCTCGATACGTAGGCACCGAGGGCGGGCAGCCCCATGATCCCGCCGTTACTCGAAATGTTGATGATGGAGCCGCCGCCCGCCCGACGCATCGACGGCGTAACCGACTTCATGCCGATCATCGTGCCCATGAGATTCACATCGATCACCCGACGGAACTTCTCGACGTCTTGGTATTCGATGGAGCCGAAATCCAAGATCCCGGCGTTGTTCACCAACACCGTCACCGGCCCGAAGCGTTCCTCGGCGTCGGCCACCGCGGCGATCCACTCCTCTTCCGAGGTCACGTCGAGGTGGCGGTAGGCGGCCGCCGCGCCAAGGTCGGCGGCCACGGCCTCCCCCTCGGCGTCCAACACATCGGTGAGCAGCACCGACGCCCCTTCGGCCACCGCGTGACGCGCCTCGGCCTCACCCTGACCCCGGGCCGCCCCGGTGATGATCGCTACCTTGCCTTCCAGTCGGCCCGTCATGGCTTATCGGCCCCGACCACCCACATCGAAAAGAACTGCGAACCTCCACCGTAGGCATGGCCGACGGCGGTGCGGGCGTCGGGGACCTGATGGTCACCCGCCATCCCCCGTACCTGCAACGCCACCTCGGCGAAGCGCAGCATGCCCGACGCCCCAATCGGATTCGACGACAGCACCCCGCCGGACATGTTCACCGGGAGGTCTCCGTTGAGACCAGTGACGCCATCTTCAACGTATTTCCAGCCCTCGCCACTCGGGGCGAAGTGCAGGTTCTCTAGCCACATCGGCTCGAACCAGGAGAAGGGCACATACATCTCCACGCAGTCCACCTGGCGGCGAGGATCAGTAATCCCCGCCTGCTTGTACACGTCAGCGGCGCAGTCGCTCCCGCCCCGGGGCAAGACCGGATCGCGATCGGCCGACATTGTGGGTTCGGATCGCATGGCCGTGCCCTTCACCCAAGCCACGGGCTTGGTGGACCGGTCGGCCACGGCTTCGCTGGCCAACACCATCGCGCAGGCCCCATCGGAACTAGGACACGTCTCGGCGTACCGGATCGGATCCCACAGCATCATCGAGTCCTTGATGGAGTCGAAACTTATGTCGGGCTCGTGAAGATGGGCGTAGGGGTTTTTGAGCGCATTGAGGCGATCCTTCAGGGCCACGAGGATTCCGATGTGGTCCGGGGCATTCGAGCGAGCCATGTAGGAGCGAATGTGCGGCGCGAAGTAACCCCCCGCGCCGGCGTGCAGCGGCGGTTGGAACGGAATGGGCATCGACAACGCCCACATCGCCTCGCTCTCGCTCTGTTTCTCGAAGGCCACCGTGAGCACTCGTTGGTGGATACCCGCCTGCACCAACTGTGCCGCCACGATCGCCGTGGACCCGCCCACCGACCCGGCGGTGTGCACCCGGAAAAGCGGCTTGCCGGTGGCCCCCAGGGCATCGGCCAGATACAACTCCGGCATCATCACCCCCTCGAAGAAATCGGGGGCCTTGCCCACCACCACGGCGTCGATGTCTGACCAGGTCATCTCGGCGTCGGCCAGAGCTCGAGCGGCCGCCTCCCGCACGAGGCCGGCCATGGATACATCACCGCGGGTGGCCTGGTGCTTCGTCTGGCCCACCCCCACCACGGCCACAAGTTCCTTGGGCATGCGGGTCAGTCCTCCCCTTCGAGCACGGCGACCAGATTCTGCTGGAGGCAGGGGCCCGAGGTGGCGTGGGCCACCCCACGAGTGGCGGTGCCATCCATGATGCGCTGCGCCACCTCCCCAATACGGGTGAGGCCAGCCACCATCACCGGGTTGGCGGCCAGTGGGCCGCCGGAGGGGTTCACGTTGGCGTGATCGGATAACCCCAGCGACTCCCGCAGGATCAGTTCCTGCGGGGCGAAGGGAGCATGCAACTCCGCCACGTCCACCGGAGCGTTGCCCACCCCGGCCCGCTCGGCCGCGGTGCGAGTGGAGTGGGACACCGTGAGATCGCGCAGCCCCAGCGCCATGGGCTCGATGCGATGGTCGATGCCGCGAATCCAGGCCGGTCGTTGGCGCAGGGCACGAGCCCGATCCCCCGAAGCGAGAATCACCGCACAGGCACCATCGGTGATCGGTGGGCAGTCGCTACGGCGAAGAGGGTCTACGAGGCACGGCTCCGCCAGCAGATCCGCCGCCGCCGTATCCCACGCCAGTTGAGCATTGGGGTTCGTGAGGGCGTTACGCCTACTGCGGGAGGCCACCTCCGCAAAGTCGGCTTCCGTCGCCTTGCCCGCCTCCATCAGCATCCGGGCCTGCAGGGCCGCCAGGCTGATCGCATCGGGCCACAAGGGAGCCACGTGGTACGGATCGAGTTGTCGCGACAGCACCTCATGCAGCGGGCCCGGGGCAGACTTGCCGTAGCAGTAGACGAGGGCCGTCTCCACGTCGCCTAGTTGCAGTTTCACCCAGGCCTCATACAGCGCCCAGGCCCCGTCCATCTCCACGTGGCTTTCCTGAATAGGAGGCCACGGGGCCACCCCGTCGAGGGTGGACACAAAGCTGAACGCCTGGCCCGAGAGATAGTCGGTGGAGCCCGAACAGGTGAAGCCGATGTCGGCCTGGGTGAGGCCCGCCTTGGCCCGCACGTCAGCGATGACCGGCATCAGCATCTCAACCTCGTTGCGCACCGTTTCGGCACGAACGTTGGGCATCTGGGCGAAGGCAATAACCGCCACGTCGATCACCACGTCACCCCCGCCCCGGGCTGGGTAACCACCACATCGGGCTCTCCGGTGGGGCGGAAGTACCGAATGCTCTCGAGGTTGGGGGCCAACTCGTGGGCTTCCACCCACACTGCTTCCACCCGCATGCCGATGCGCACATCCTCCACCGGGCATTCCTGAATGAGATGCATGAGGGGAAGGTCTGATCCGTCGAGCAGGATCAGCCCTGAGGTGTACGGGATTTCCATCCCCTGGCCGTAGAAGGCAACGTTCACCACACAAAAGCTCACGAGCGTGCCCACGTGAGGCAGTTCCACCGGTTCGGTGGTGGGCACCCCGAGTTGTGGATCGGCGCCCCGGGAGGGCACATAAACCTTGCCCCCCGGCGCCCGTTCTCCGAGGATCTTGCCCTCGGAGATGCCCGTGAGGAATCGGGTGGTGGCCACCCCGGCGGTATAGAGGAAGTCCATGCGGGCCGGGGTGCGCACCGAACGCACCAGTTCCTTACCCTCGAGCACGGCGGGAATCTGGATCTCGGCCATCAGACGTCGGGCTCCCAGCAGGCAAGATCGTGGATGGAACCCTCTCGTTCAGCCGCCCAACGCGGCCGCACCCGCATACCGGTCGCCATGGCCTCGGGGGAGCCGGCATCGACAACCTGAAGGAATCCAACATCGGCGCCATCGGGCTTCACCAGCGCCCAGGCGAAGGGATGCGACTGCGGGTGTTTCGCCATGGGCTCTCGCACCCACGCCCAGGTGAGCACCTCGCCCCCCGGCCCCACCTCCACCATTTCGGTGAGGTCCTCACCGGTGAAACTGTCGTACTCGGTGGGCGGCACGATCACGCGGCCGTCGGATCCCTTGATCCCGAGGAGGACCTTCTCTCGCAACCCCGTGAGAAAGGCGCCGATGACAGGACCAGTGGTACGAGAAAAGGGGTATTCGATGATGAGGGGGGCGCTGAGAACACCGGGATCGTCGCTCACCTTAGAAGGAGATGACCTGGCGGATGACTTCACCGCGCTGCATGGCGTCGAAGGCATCGTTGATCTCGTCGAGCTTGATGCGACGGGTGATCATGCCGTCGAGATCGAGTGAGCCTTCTCGCCACAGGCCGAGGAGCTTGTGGAAGTCGGTGCGGACGTCGGCGGATCCGTAGTAACTGCCCACGAGCACCTTCTCCGAGAAGAACAGTTCGAAGGCAGAGAAGCTGACGAACTCGTCAAGTTTGCCCACCCCCACGATGCAGGCCGTGCCGCCGCGTCGGGCGTTGTCGTAACTCGCCCGCATGGTGCTGGCCAAACCAATGGCCTCGAAGGCGTAGTCGAATCCCTCCCCCCCGGTGAGGCTGGCCTTCAGGCTGTCGAGTTCATCGGGCTTGCACGAATGAGTGGCGCCGAAGCGCTTCGCATCCTCGAGCTTCCCGTCGTTCAGATCCACCGCCACGATCACCGAGGCACCGGCCACCTTGGCCCCCATGATGCAGGAGATGCCCACCCCACCGCAGCCGAAAACCACGACCGAAGACCCCGCCGTGACCTTGGCCGTGTTGAGCACGGCACCCACACCGGTCATCACGCCACACCCCACGAGGCTGCCGATCTCCAACGGGATGTCGTCGTCGATCTTTACCACACCCTGATGCGGGATGATCATCTCCTCGGCGAAGGTGCCAGCCCCGGCCATCCCCGCCACGGGGGCGCCATCGAGGGTGAAGTGCGGAGTGCCGCCCATAACCATCTGAATGTTGAAGCACAGGTTGGGCTGATGACGCGGACCGCAGTAGGCGCACTCCCCACACGGAGGGCTCCAGGCGATGATCACGTGGTCACCCACCGCAACGGTGGTGACGCCCTCGCCCACCTCCGCGACGATGCCCGCCCCCTCGTGGCCGAGCACGCACGGCGCCGGCTGCGGGATCGTGCCGTTCATCACGGACAGATCGGAGTGACACACACCCGTGGCTTCGATCTTTACCCTGACTTCCCCCGGACCCACCGCCGTCAGGCCAAGGTCGTCGCGAACCTCAAGTTTAGCATCGCCAATATTGCGGAGCAGCGCAGCACGCATATATCCCCCTCAAGAGCAAGCCACACGATCGCGGCAGATGAAATGTGCCGGTTGCAGCCAACACTGCAACAGGTTCTAGTCTGGGTCTCCGTCGAATGAGAAACCGAGGGAACAGCGCGCCATGTCAGGTTTTTACAAGTACGCCCAGGCCGAGCCGAACTTTGTCGCCGTGATCGATCCCGACGGCACCGAACACACCGCCGGAGACCTCTTGGCTCGGGCCAACCAGTACGTGCATCTCCTGCGCTCGTTGGGCCTGGAACCCGGCGATTCCGTGGCGGCGATCCTGCCCAACGGGGTGCTCCCGATCGAGGTCTACCTCGCCGCCTTACAGGCCGGCTGGTACTACGTGCCGATCAATTACCGCCTCTCGCCGCCCGAGATCGCCTACATCTTGGAGGACTGCGGGGCCAAGGCCATCGTCTCCCACGAGCGCTACGCCGAGGTGATCGCGGCGGCGGCTACCGCCGCCGGCCTCCCCGCCGGCAGCCGTCTCGGCCACGGATCCATCGACGGCTTCCAGGATGCGGAACTGGCCCTGGCCGGCCAACCCGACACCCTCCCCGATGACCGCCTGGCCGGGGCGGCCATGCACTACACCTCGGGCACTACCGGACGGCCCAAAGGGGTGAAGCGCAACCTCCATGATGCCGACCCCGACATCATGGCCGAATTGTTCACCGGCTTCTTTACGCTCTTTGGGATCCCCCATCGCGAGGATCAGGTACACCTTTGCACCTCGCCCAACTACCACACCGCCGTCACTACCTTCGCCGGGAATGCCCTCCACAGCGGCCACCGCGTCGTCTTCATGGACAAATGGGATCCCGCCGTCGCCCTCGAGCAAATTGAGCGTCACTCGGTCACCCACACCCACATGGTCCCCACCCAGTTCCACCGGATGCTCTTGCTTCCCGAAGACGTAAAAAGCCAGTACGACGTTTCCTCGATGCGCTGGGCGATCCATGCCGCCGCCCCGTGCCCTATCGATGTGAAACAAAAGATGCTCGACTGGTGGGGTCCGGTGATCTGGGAGTACTACGGCGCCACCGAAGGCGGGGGCACCACCGCCACCCCGGCCGACTGGCTGAAGTACCCAGGCACGGTGGGCAGTCCGTGGCCCATCTCGGAACTGAAGATCACCGACGACGACCGCCTACCGGTGGGTCCGGACGTCCCGGGAACCATCTGGATGAAAATGGGCGGGCAGGACTTCGAATACAAGGGCGACAAGTCCAAGACCGACGACACCCACGACGCCGAGGGGTTCTTCACCGTCGGCGATGTCGGCTACCTGAACGCCGACGGGTTCCTGTTCCTCTGCGACCGCAAGAGCGACATGATCATCGCCGGAGGCGTAAACATCTATCCCGCCGAAATTGAAGGCGAGATCCTCGCCCACCCTGGGGTGGGCGACGTGGCGGTCTTCGGGATTCCCGACGACGACATGGGCGAACAGATCAAAGCGGTCGTCGAACCGGTGCCGGGGCAAGCGCCCGGCGACGAACTGGCGGCGTCGATCATGGCGCACCTCGAGGGACGGCTCGCCAAATTCAAGTGGCCGCGGTCGATCGACTTCATGGCCCAACTCCCGCGGGAGCCAACCGGGAAACTCTTGAAGCGCCAACTCCGCGATCCGTACTGGGAAGGTCGGGAGCGAGCGATCTGATCCCTCTCAGCCGAGATGATCGCAGAGCAGGTGGCAGGCGGTGTTTAGTTCCTCGCCCACCCACACCAGGTCCCCCACCCCGCTGATCCAGGCCACCAGGCAGGAGAACCACACGTGGCCGAGTACTCGGGCGATGTCGGCTTCGGTCTCGCGGTCGGTTCCCGCCGGAAAGGCGCGCAGCATGACCCGCTGCATCACCTCACTCGTGGCCCCGGATGCACCATCGGCAACGCGATCCTCCGAGGTCAGCGCCCTCACCACGGCTTCCGCCAGTTTCGGCTGGCGCTCCATCGTGGCCACCGCTCGGCGCAGCACGTCATACACTCGCTCCGCGATGGTGTCGCCCTCCGGGGCGCGAGCGGTTACCCGACGTTCGAGATCTTCCATCCACTCCACCATGGCGGCCGCCAGCAGAGCGTCTTTGGAGGGGAAGTACCGGTAAATCGTGCCGAGGGCCACCTCGGCCAGCCCGGCCACGTCTCGCATCTGCACGGCGTCGTAACCCCCCTGAGCGCCCAGTTCGAGGGCCGCCAGCAACACGCGTTGGCGACGGGCCGCCTGACTCTTGGTGAGCACCTCCGACGCAATCGCCACGGCCAGAACCTACCGACGAGCCTTGGGGAGATCACGAAACGGGGTGTCCTTGTCGGCCCGGGCCTCCGCCGGAAGACCCAGCACCCTCTCGCCGATGATGTTGCCCTGAATCTGATCCGACCCGCCGGCAATCCGCAGCGAGGGCGAATGGAGAAACTTGGTGGTCCACACCCCACCGCGGGGCAACAACGCCGGGTCGGACAGCATGGCGGTGGCGCCCTGGATGTGCAGAGCGGTGGTGGTCATCTGCACCATGAAACGCCCGTAGGCCAGCTTCATCACCGAACTTTCCGCTCCGGGGCGCACGTTGTGGGACAGCGCCGTCTGGGCCCGCAGGCGCAAGAAGCGCAACACCTCGCTCCGCAGGTACGTCTCCGCCACCATTTGGCGCACGAGTGGATCCTGCGCTCGACCCCACTGCTGGGCCAAGGCAATCAACCCGGGCGGGTCGGCCCCCCCGGATCCCCCGGCAATGGCACTGCGTTCACTGGCGAGCGTAGTGCGCGCCACCGACCACCCCTCCCCCACCTCGCCGATCACCTGAGTGGCGGGAATGCGCACTTCGTCGAGAAACACCTCACTGAAGTGGGCGTCTCCGGTCATCTGCCGCAGGGGACGGATCTCCACCCCGGGGGACGTCATCGCCACAAGGAAATACGTGATCCCGCGATGCTTGGGCGCCGCCGGGTCGGTCCGGGCCAAGAGGATTCCCCACTCGGCCCGGTGAGCCGCCGAGGTCCACACCTTTTGCCCGGTCACCACCCACTCATCCCCGTCGCGGGTGGCTCGGGTGGTGAGGTTGGCCAGGTCGGAACCGGCCTCGGGCTCGCTGAAGAGTTGGCACCACACCTCGTCGCCGCGCAGCATCGGCGGGAGAAATCGACGCTTCTGCTCGTCGGTCCCGTGGGCGAGGAGGGTCGGACCGACCATGCCGATGGCGATGGCGAACACGCCGTTGGATACCCCGAAGCGGGCCTGCTCTTGGTTGAAGATGGCGGCTTCGATGGGGCGACCGCCCCGACCTCCGAACTCGGTGGGCCAGGTAATCCCTGCCCACCCGCCCTGCTGGAGCACCCTCTGCCAAGCCCGGCAACGCTCTACATAGACGCTCTCGGGATACTCCGCCGACCACATCCCGGCCGAGAAATCCTCGGGGTGGCCTTTGGGGATCGCGGCGGTCTCCAACCACTGCCGCGCCTCGGCCCGAATCGCCGCTTCCTCGGCCGTATCGTCGAAATCCACGTTCTCAGACTAGAACAGGTTCTAGTCGGTGGGCTCCATCGGGGGCATCACCCGTGATCACTCCACGAGGACGGGCGCGTCGGCGGGCAACCCTGCCTCCTGCGGGGCGGGGCGGCGCTCCCACCGATCAGAGAGGAACTGGGCCACCCCCTCCACCGCCCGTGCGGCGCGCTCGGAGGGGAATACCTCAAAGGCGTGCTCGGCTCCGGGGAGTTCGGCATAGAGGACCGGCTGCGTTGAGACAGCCCGGAGCCTCTCCACAAAGATGCGGGCGTCTTCGACCGGCGCCAGCGTGTCGTGATCGCCGTGCACCACCAAGAAAGCCGGAGCCGAATCCGATAGATGGTGCACCGGCGAGGCCTCTTCGAAGCGCCGGGGCTCATCGGCCACAAATGCCTTCATCACAATGGGTTCGAGGAACCGATGGTACATCTCAGGATGGGATCCGAACGTGCCGCCGGGGGTGAAGTCGTAGATCCCGTAAAACGGCACGGCGGCGGCCACGGACGTATCGGCGTCCTCAAACCCGGGTTGGAAGCGAGGATTTCCCGCCGTGAGCCCCATGAGGGCGGTGAGATGCCCACCGGCCGATCCGCCCGTCACGCAGATGAAGTCCGGATCGATGTCGTACTCATCAGCATGTTGGCGGATCCACACCAACGCCGCTTTCAGATCCACGAGATGATCGGGAAAGGTGGCCGCCGGGCTCAACCGATAGTTCACGTTGAAGCCGACCCAGCCCTGTGCCGCCATGTGGGTGAGGAGGGGAAGGCCCTGCTCCCGTTTGTCGCCGATGACCCACCCACCACCGTGGATCTGAATGAGCGCCGGTCGTCGGGTTCCTCCCCCGGGTACCGGTGCCGAGGGAATGGTTACATCGAGTTTGATCGTGCGGCCCGCCGCCATCGCGAAGGGCACGTCGCGCTGCTTACGGAGACCCCGGCGGCGACCCACGAGGAAGGGAAACATGAGGTGGAGGATCGGGAACTTCGGGCCCGCCGGGGGCGGTCCGATGGGCGCCAACGCCTCCTGCATCGCCGCTGCGGTGCGATGACCAATGCGGGCGCTGTAAACGAGCAGCACTTCGGTCATCGCCATCATCGCCAACGCCACTGCTCCGAGCACCGATCCAACCACCCCGAGGGCCACGAACAACGCCGTCCACAACAGGCCCATGAACACGTGATGCCACACCAGTTCATTGGTGAGCCACGCCGCCATGAAGCTCCACATGGCCACGGGAGTGAGCGTTTTGCGAGGGAACAGTCCGTTGAGGGCATGAAGAAGCCCCAACACGCTCACCGCCAAGAAGGCCCAGATCATTTTCCCATTGTGCCCGTTCCGGGTTCCCTGGGCGAAGTCGGGCCCGGTAGTCAATACTGGAGAAATGGAACGACTTTCCGGGCTGGACGCCTCATTTTTGTACTTCGAAACACCGAGCATGCACATGCACGTTGCTATGACAGCCATCTTCGACCCGTCCACGATGCCGGGTGGCTACGAGTTCACCAAGATCAAGGACTTCATCGCCTCGCGCCTCCACCTCGTCCCGCCGTTCCGCCGTCGGATCGTGACGGTCCCGTTCCGGTTCAACCACCCGATCTGGGTGGAGGACCCCGACTTTGATCTGGATTACCACATTCGACGGATCGGAGCGCCGGCTCCGGGTGGGCATCAGGAGTTGGCGGAGGTCGCCGCACAGATCGCCAGCACACCGCTCGACCGCAGCCGACCCCTGTGGGAGCTCTACGTGGTGGAGAATCTCGCCGATGGCAACATCGGGGTGGTGACCAAGATGCACCACTGCGCCGTGGACGGCGTGTCGGGCGCCGAATTGATGGTCAACCTGTTCGATGTGGAGCCCGGCGGCCGCCAACTCGACCCTCCCGAGGAGCGCCAGCCCGAGCCGATCCCCTCCGATCTTGAAATGATGAGCCATGCCCTCTCCTCGAGGGTGCGTCGCCAGGCGCGCCTCCTGCCGCTGCTGGGATCCACTGTCCGCACCCTGAACACGCTGGTGGCGCGCCACCGCGACAGCGACACCGTGGTGGGGGCCATACCCCTCACTGCGCCCCCTACGCCGTGGAACCGGTCGATCACCCCCCACCGGCGGATGAGTTTCACCCGGGTGAAGCTCGATGACGTGAAGAGGATAAAAAACGCCGCCGGTTGCACGGTGAACGACGTGGTGCTCGGGCTCATGGGAGGCACCCTGCGGCGCTACCTCCTCGCCCACGATGCCCTGCCCGAGGCACCGTTGGTGGCGGTGTGCCCGGTATCGGTCCGCAGCGACGAGGAAGCGGGAGAAACCAACAACAAAGTGTCAGCCATGTTCACGACCCTGGCCACCGATGTGGCCGATCCACTCGAACGCCTCCGGGTCATCCACGCCACGACTAAGGGGGCGAAGGCCGACCACAACGTCATTGGGGCCAACCTGCTCCAGGACTGGGCGGAGCATGCCGCCCCCACCACCTTCGCCCTCGCCGCTCGCCTCTATTCCGGAATGAATCTGAGCGACCGCCACCGTCCCATCCACAACGTGGTGATCTCCAACGTTCCCGGACCGCCGTTTCCGCTCTACTACGCCGGGGCACAACTCGAATACACGCTGCCGATGGGGCCGGTGATGGAAGGAGCCGGTCTCAACATCACCGTGCTGTCCTACATGGACAACGTGGACATCGGCTTCATGGTGTGCCGCGAACTCGTCCCTGATGTCTGGTCCCTCGTCACGCACGTGGAGGCGGCCATGGCCGAACTTCTCGCCGCCATCGAAGTCCGCCCGGTGGTCGCGAAACCCCGCAGGGCGCGCTCCGCCTAACCCTGGGCCACCCGTTTTGCCGCACTCCGGTGGCCAGCAGCCCCCTCCATTGACCACGCCCAGCAGCCCCGACGGTCCATCGAATCGGGCCCTGGCCGCCGCAACTTGGGCGAGTCCGCTCGCGCGGACGTAACGTGAGGGGCCATGGCGTACAACATCGCTGATCTCTTTGAGCACACCGTCGATTCGGTGGCTGATCGAGAAGTCTTGGTTGTGGGGGAACAGCGGCGTACCTACGCGCAACTCGAGGGCCGAGCCAATCAACTCGCCCACCACCTCATGGCCCAGGGCATTGGCCCCGGCGACCACATCGGCGTGTACGGCTCCAACAGCGTCGAATGGATCGAGGCTGCCCTGGCGGCCTACAAAATCCGGGCGGTACCGGTGAATGTGAACTACCGATACGTCGAGGATGAGTTGGCGTACCTCTTCGACAACGCCGACTTCAAGGCCGTGATCTACGACCAGGGCTTTGCCCCTCGGATTCAGGCCGTGCGCCAGTCGCTGCCGCTCCTCGAACATCTCATCCACATCGACGATGACAGTCCCGCCCCCTCCGCCGTCCTCACCGCTCTCGGGTCGGTTGCCTTCGAAGACGCCATGGCGTCGGGCTCCTCCACCCGTGATTTTGCGCCGCGCTCGGACGACGATCGATACATCATCTACACCGGCGGAACCACCGGCATGCCCAAAGGGGTGGTGTGGCGCCATGAGGATGTGTTCTTCGCCCTCGGCGGTGGGATCGACGCCTACAGCAATGAGCGGGTGGACAGCGAGTGGACGCTGGCCGAAAAAGCCACCTCGGTGGAGAGCCCGCTGCGCTCCCTCAACCTGCCCCCGTTGATGCACGGTGCCGCCCAGTGGGGATTCCTGCGATTTGCCTTTGAGGGCAACTTCGTCGTGATGCTCAAGCGGTTTGACCCCACCGAGGTGTGGCGCACGATCGAACGCGAGGGCATCAACACGGTGGCTATCACCGGCGATGCGATGGCTCGGCCCATGATCGAGGCGCTGACCGAGATGGGCGGCCCGAGCACCCTCGACCTCTCATCGATGTTCGTCCTCGCGTCCACCGCCGCCATCTTCTCCCCCACCGTGAAGGATCAGTACCTCGAAGCGTTCCCAAACCTCATGATCATCGATGCCATCGGCTCCTCGGAGACCGGCTCCAACGGCATGCGCACGGTGGCCAAGGGCGACACCCAAAACAGCGGCGGCGGACCCACTGTGGCCGCTGCGCGCGACGCGGTGGTCCTCGATGAGCACTACCAAGAAATCCTGGCCGGCACCGGCCAACAGGGCCGTCTGGCCCGGCGGGGCAACGTGCCCGTCGAGTACCACAAGGACCCGGTGAAATCAGCGGAAACCTTCGTGACCGGACCCTCGGGGATGCGCTACGCCCTCGCCGGGGATATGGCACTCCTCGAGGCCGACGGAACGATCACGCTCCTCGGTCGCGGCTCTCAATGCATCAACTCCGGGGGAGAGAAGATTTTCCCCGAAGAGGTGGAGAGTGTCCTCAAGGCCCACCCCGCCGTGTTCGACGCCATCGTGGTCGGGGTTCCCGATGAGCGGTGGGGTCAACGAGTGGCCGTCGTCCTCCAGGCCCGGCCCGGCCAGAACCCCAGCCTTGATGACCTCGCCACCCATTGCCGCCGATACCTTGCGGGGTACAAGATTCCCAAAGAGGTCCATTACGTCCCCGAGATCGTCCGCTCCCCGAGCGGCAAACCAGATTATCCCTGGGCCCTCAAGGTCGCACAGAGCGAGATCGCCGTCTAGCAATTCACCATCCACTACTAAGGAGCGCAGCGATGCAGGTCCACGAAAAATTGTTTATAGGTGGCGCATGGGTAGCGCCTACGGGCAGTGACGTGATCGAGGTCATCTCGCCCCACAGTGAGGAGATCGTGGGCCGGGTACCGGAAGGCACCACTCTCGACATCGACCACGCCGTGGCCGCTGCCCGCACCGCCTTCGACGAGGGCGACTGGCCCCGCCTGTCGACTGAGGAACGCATCGCCGCCGTGCAGCGCTTCAGCGACCTCTACGCCGCTCGCATGATGGAGATGGCGCAGATCATCACCACCGAGATGGGCTCACCGATCAGTTTCTCGCAACTGGCTCAGGCCCCTGCGGCGTGGATGATGCTCAACAGTTTTATTACCGAAGCCCAGAACTACCCGTGGGAGGAAACCCGCACCGGCATGCTCGGCACCCCCGTGATCGTGCGCGGCGAAGGCGTGGGTGTGGTGGGGGCCATCGTGCCGTGGAACGTGCCCCAGTTTGTCACGATGTCGAAACTGGCCCCAGCGTTGCTCTCCGGGTCCACCATCGTTATCAAGCCCTCTCCCGAAACGCCGCTCGATGCCATGTTGATGTCCGAACTGCTCGATGAGGCTGGCTTCCCCGAAGGTGTTGTGAGTGTGATTCCCGCCGGGCGAGAGGTAGGCGAGCACCTGGTTCGTCATCGCGGTGTGGACAAGATCGCTTTCACAGGGTCCACCGCCGCCGGACGCATCATCGGGTCGATCTGCGGTGAACAACTGAAGCGAGTGAGCCTCGAGCTGGGGGGCAAGTCGGCCGCCGTCATCCTCGACGATGCCGACATTTCCCTCACCATGCAAGGCCTCAAGTTCGCCTCCCTCATGAACAACGGCCAGGCCTGCGTTGCTCAGACCCGCATCCTCGCCTCCCGGAAGAACTACGCCGCGGTGGTGGATGCTCTCGCCGAAACGGTGCGCTCCATGTCCGTGGGTGACCCCGATGATCCCACCACCGAGATCGGCCCACTGGTGGCGGAGCGCCAGCAAGAGCGGGTCGAGAAGTACATCGCCCTCGGTCAGGAGGAGGGCGCTCGCCTCGTGGTGGGTGGCAACGGTCGACCCGCTGGTATCACCAAGGGCTGGTACGTGCAGCCCACCGTGTTCGCCGATGTGGACAACTCGATGCGCATCGCCCAAGAGGAGATCTTCGGGCCCGTCTTGACGGTTATTCCTTACGATGACGTTGACGATGCCGTGCGCATTGCCAACGACAGCGAGTTTGGTTTGGCCGGCTCGGTCTGGACCGCCGATCCCACCGGAGCGGGGATGGATGTGGCCCGTCGGGTGCGCACCGGCACGTTTGGCGTGAACCACTACACGATGGACTTCGTGGCGCCCTTCGGGGGCTTCAAGGCCTCGGGCATCGGCCGTGAGTTCGGTCGCGAAGGCCTCGAGCACTACATCGAGCAGAAGACAATCGTTCCCCAGACGTAACGACGTCGTCGCGGTGAGCGGTGCCGACCGGTATCCGGTCGGGGCCGCTCACCCCTTGGCGGTAGGTGGCTCGCGATCCGCCAACAGGCGATCAGTCTGGGCCCGGCGCTCATGGAGATCCCGCACCAGCCAGAAGCGCAAGAACGACGTCATCGTGCCCTTCAGATAAAACGCCGCGCCCACCGCCGCCAGCGCCACCCCCACGAGAGCCAGGATGATGGCATCGCGTTGGGCCAGAGCATTTTGGGTGCCGTGGGACATCACGTAGGCGATGATCGGCAAGACCACGCCCACCCCCATCGCCCCCAACCCGACCCGGGCGGCTATCTGGTCCCGGGACGCCGACGGATCGGAGATTTTCATCTCGGCCACGTCGGCCTTGAACTGCTCGATGCGGTCGGGCTGGGTGTCCATGGTCACTGAACTCCGGAAGGTTGAGGAGAGATGGTCATGATGAGATGGTGGCCCCAAGGTAGGCCGTACCGAGCTCGACCTCGACTTCAGCCGGTGTTCCCACGGTCTTGATACTTCCATGAACGAGCACCGCCGCAATGTCTGCCACCCCGAGCACGGCATTGGCAAACTGCTCCACCACCACGATCGACACGCCGGTGGCGGCGATCGCAACCACCTGGGCATAAAGCTCTTCTACGATGAGCGGTGCGAGCCCCATCGAAAGTTCGTCGAGCATCAACAGACCCGGGCGAGCGGCGAGTCCTCGGGCCAGGGCCAACATCTGCTGCTCCCCTCCCGACAGGGTCCCGGCCACCTGACTCCGGCGTTCGGACAAGCGCGGGAACCTCTCGTAGGTCTCCGCCTCGATCTCCGCCAGCGGCCGTCCGGAATGGGTGACCATGCGCAGATGTTCGTGCACCGTGAGGTTGGGAAAAATCCCTCGCCCCTCGGGGACCAAACACAACCCCGCCCGGGCAAGGTAATCCGCCCGGGCTCCATTCACCCGCCGACCGCCCAGCACCACATCGCCGGCGCTGGCGGGATGGAGCCCGGCGAGCACCGACAGCAACGTTGTTTTGCCGGCGCCGTTGGGGCCCAGTACGGCCACGACGGAACCCACCGGCACCTCTAGGTCGATCCCGTGGAGCACCTCGATGGAGCCGTAACTCGCTCGAAGACCTCGCACCTCCAACAGGAGCTCACTCATGGGGTACCGAACCGAGGTAGGCGGCCAAAACCGCCGGATCCTGCTGGACCTCCGCCGGGGACCCACTGGCCAGGACGTTGCCCAAATCCAGCACATGGATGGCGCTACACACGTCCATCACCAGTTGGACGTCGTGCTCCACCAGCACGATCGCCACCCCTCCCTCGGCCACCTGCTGCACAACGATGCGAAACGCCGCCGTCTCCCGCTCATCCTGACCGCTGGCGGGTTCGTCGAGCAGCAGCACCTTAGGGCTGGTGGCGAGGGCGCGAGCCAACTCCACCACCCGGGCCTGACCGGTGGGGAGTCGATCGGTGCGCTCATCGCCTACCGCCGACAGGCCAAGCTGATCGATCAGACCCGCCACCACCGCGTCGGGCTGGGGCCGCTTCGCCACCGACGCCCCCAAGTAGATGTTCTCGCGCACCGTGAGGAGTCCGAATAGTTCGAGACGCTGGAAGGTGCGGGCTAGGCCCCGGCGGGCCCGTTTGAACGGCGGCAGACGGGTCACGTCGACACCCTCGATGGCGACCTGACCCGCCGTGGGGGCCTGGAGGCCGCAGATGACATTGAACAACGTGGTCTTCCCGGCACCGTTCGGACCGATAAGTCCGGTAACCGTTCCGGCCGTCGCGCTGAAGTCGACGTCGGTGAGCGCCATCCTGCCCCCGAATTTCACGCTCACACCTTTCACCTCCAGGGCGGTCATACCGAGACCTCCTCGAGATGCAGCCCCTCATTCACGCGCTCGAGATCCTCGCCGGTGAAGGGACCATCGATTCCAGCCCACTCCAACGCCGGGGCGGCGGTGTCGGGGCGGCGGCGGGCCACCACAAACTCGGCGGCCGGGGGGAACACCGCTAGCGCCAAAACCCCTGCGAAGGTGAGCCCCCATCCGGAGATGACACCGGCCATCGCCAGAGCCGATGCCGCTGTGAGGGCCGCCACGAGGCCGGCCAGCAGGCTGGGCACGCCCAACAGCACTCGGTAGCGGGCACTCATGTCGTGAACAGCACCGTTGGGATTCCGACCCAGGGCCACGCCCATCGTGCCCGGGAGGAGACGATTCAGGCTGGCCAAGGCGGGCCAGATGCCAATGATGATGGGTAGCCCGCCGAGGATGAGCCCAGCAAACAGGGCACCGGCGGCGGTCCCGATGCCGCCCACGACCGCCAGGAGCAGAAGCGGCAGGCTTTCGAACAGTGAGAAGCGATCCGGACTTACCGAACCCTGAGTGCCGGCGAACAGGGCGCCCCCCACCCCGGCCATGGCCGCCGAGAGGCCGAACACGGCCAACTTCAACCGGGTGACATCCAGTCCCAGCGTGGCGCAGGCCGCCGGACTGTCCTTCATCGCCATCAGCCGCTCACCAAATCTGCTGTGCCGCACCACCACCACGAGGAGATAAAACAGCGCGAACACCACCGAAAGCACCACGAGTTGCGCGGCGTTCGACGAATCGTTGACCCCGGGGACGTTCACTGGCTTCACGGCGATGATGCCAAGATCGAAGAACTTGATGTTCCATAGCCCGAGGTCGAACGCCGGCAGCCGGAACACCCAGACATCAAGAAAGAGAGCGAACGCGGCGGTGCACAGCGCCAGGTAGATCCCCGACAGTCGCAGGGCGGGCAGGGCCACGAGGCCGCCGACCACGCAGCAGATCATTGCCACGAACACGAGGGCCAGCGGTTGGCCCGCCTGGCCGTGATGCGCCATCACGATCGCACCGATCCCTGCGAAACTCATTTGGCACAACGAGATCTGGCCCCCAAAACCGGTGAGCGGCACCAAGGACAGCGCGATCAAGGCGATCCCAAAAATCTTGGCCACCCGGAGGGAGTCGGCGTCGCCCAGCACATTGGCCAGAACCACCGCCACCATCACAATGGCGGCCGCCATGGCGAAGGCGTTTTTCCACGGCGTGCGCGGAATGGCTTCCTTGGAGGCCCGGATGGATCGGCTCCGCAACTGCGGATTGGGCAGGACCAGCAACACAATAAACAGCAACAGTGCCGGAATGGCGAACCGGAAGGCCGAGAAATAGGCGTTAGTCGTGGGGATGTAGCCGATGGCGTACGAGTCGGCCAGACCCAAGATCAAGGCCCCTACAAAGGTCATCGGCAGACTACGCAGGCGGCCGATCATGGCCGCCGCGTAGGCACTGACGATGAGCAGCGTAAGCGAGATGTGGTTGAGCGAGAGGGCCGGGGCGATCAGAATTCCCGCTAAGGCCGCCGTGGAACAGCCGATGGCCCAGGCCAGGGAAGCGGACCGATCGGGCCGAGCCCCGTTGAGCATGGCGAGGGAACGACTGTCCACCGCCGCCCGCATATCCAGGCCCACCCGCGTGCGATAAAGGAGTACCCGAAGGCCCAGGGCCACTAAAATACCCAGGATTACCCCGCTCGCCCGGTGGTAGGTGATCCCCACCTTGAACAGCGTGAAACTCTCGCCGCCGAAGAGCAGGGAGGCGGGATGGGGTTCCTCCGCGGGCCACAGCCAGAATCCCACCCCCAACAGCGTCACCAGCAGGCTGATGGTGACCACGATGCGCACCGTCTCAGGGGCATCGGTGAGAAAGCGCATGATGCCTCGCTCGATGCCCATCCCGAGGAGGGGGGCCAGCACCCCAAGCACCAGGACCAGCGCGATCGGGGTGGGCCAACCCCAGTCGTCATGGATCTGCCAGTACGCGAACGCTCCGAGCATGCCGATGGCACCGTGGGAAAAATTGAAAATCCCGGTGGTGGTGTACGTCAGCACCAACCCACTGGCGGCCAGGGCAAAGATGGATGCCGTGCACACCCCCAGCACGGTCAGGCTGAGGAATTGGTCCACTCAGCTACTCACGTCCGCAACGTTCTTCGGATCGCAGTTGTACAGGCTGTCGCCGGCGGTGGGAGCGGTGGCCTTCTCGTTGTAGCTGAACCCATCCTTGTCCAGATTGAGGATCAAGAAGCAGGGCGACGGCTCGGTATTTCCCGGCGTTTGAGGGGCATGCAGGCCGCCGCCGGTCCATAATGGAGTCGCCCCGGCGTTCTTGATCAGACACGTCGTGGTGAGTTCAGACCCACAGGCGCTGGCGGCCCGGGCGAAGAGCAACCAGGCCGAGAGTCCCTGGGTGCCCAGGACGGCCACCTTGCCATCGGGGTTGTACTGCTTCATCAGGTCGAGGAAGTCCTGGGTGGCCTTGTTGTCCTTAGCCAGTTCAAAGGGGTGGTAGCCCGACTGGATGTAGACATTTCCGGCGAAGGCACCAGCCTCGGCGGCGTAATTTTTGTCGTAGAAGTTCGTGCTCAGCATGAGCACGTCGGGGTAATACCCGGCGGTCTTGAAGGCCTGGTTGAGGAGTTTCACATCCGAAGGCTGGCCGACGTACTCGAGGATCTTGATCCCCTTGGCCTTGATTTCCTGAGCGAAGTTGTCCCAGCCGGTCTCACCGGTGGGGGCATACAGCACGTTGTAATCGACCTTGAATCCATTGTCTTTTGCCACCGAAAGGAGTTGGTCGCGCACCAGGAGGACCGACGGAAGATTGCTCGCCATGATCCCGTAGTGGCTGAGCGCATCGGGGTACTGCTGCTTCACGGCATGATAGCGACCCGCCCCAATACGGTCCAACGGATTCGGCACCGGCTGCACCTGCAGTTCCGCACCCCGGGCCTCCTTCGAGACCACGTAGGAAGGGATGTTGGGCATCCCGCACGCCACCCGCACGCCATTCGGGTCATTGTCGAATACCGCCCCACCGCCCACCACGGCAAAATCCTTTTCGCAGGCCGCAGTGATGGCGGCCTCATATTCGAACAGTTTGGCGTCGATGTCGTCGAGTACCAGTTTGCGTCCGTTGATGCCGCCCTTCTCGTTGCACCACTTCACGAAGGCGACCGACGTGTCGTACATCTCCTCGTTGAGGCCCGCCACGGGGCCGCCCTTGTCCGAGACGGTACCGACGTGAATCTCGGTGTCGGTCACACCCTGAGCGGTGGCCCCGGTGGCATCGCCCTTCTCACAGATGGCCACCAGATCGCCGAACCCGCCATTGGCTAACAGGGTGTCGCCATCGGCACCGGCGGTCGTGCTGGTGGGATCAGCGTCGTTTGGATTGGCGTTATCGTCGCTACGCCCGCAGGCTCCAGCCAACAACAGGAGCGCTACCAGCGCTGAACAACCTCGGACGTATCTCATGGGTGATCCCCCCTGGGAGCAGTATGCGGGCATTGGCCGGAACGGAACGCAACATTCTCGCGCTGGAGACTACTCAGGACCCAGCGACCGGGTGGGCCGCTAAATTCATGCCGAGGCGTTGCAACGACGCCGTGGCACCACCGAGGGTAAGTTCGAGCACTTTGGCCCAGCGAAAGTAGCGATGGATCGGGTAGTCGAGATCCACTCCGATGCCCCCGTGGAGGTGCTGGGCGGCGTGCACCACCCGCTGACCTCCATCGGCGGCCCAGAACTTTGCCGTCATGAGCTCGTCATCAGCCTCGAGACCTTCAGAGAGTCGCCAGATGGCTTGGATGGCGGTGAGACGGATGGCCTCGGTGTCGATGTAGGCATCGGCTACTCGCTGACCCACCGCCTGGAAGGTGCCGAGTTTGCTGCCAAACTGCTCGCGCTCCGACACGTACTTGGCGGTGATGGCCAGCGCCTCCTCACAGACACCCGTTTGGGTGGCACAAATGGCCGCCGCCCAGCGGGCGGACGTCCAGTCGACAATCTGCTTTCCCTGGTCCGCTTCGCCGAGCCGGTCGTCAGCATCCACCAGTACTCCGTCGAGCTGAACCCCCCACTGGGGTTCTCCCGTGACCGCCGTCTCCCGCTGGAGAGATACGCCCGCCGCCTGCGGGTCCACGAGAAAAACCGCCGAGGTGGTCTCGCCGGTGCGCGCCGGCACGAGCATGACGGCGGCACGGTTGGCCCCCACCACCAACGACTTCTCCCCGTCGAGCCGCCAGCCCGAACCCTCAGGCATCGCCCGGGTCGCCGGGAGCACAGGCACGTCCACATCTTCGGGCTCATACAGGGCGAAAGACAGGGTGACCGAGCCATCGATGACCGAGGGCAAGAACCGCTTGCGTTGCTCGTCGGAGCCGAAGTGCGCCAGGGGCATCGCCGCCGCCACGATGGTGGCCAGGTACGGCACCGGCGCCACGGTGCGGCCGATTTGCTGGGCAATCACACACGCCTCGATGAGGCCGTAACCGCCGCCCCCATCGGCCTCGGGCAGGGCGATGCCGAGTAGGTCGGCCTTGGCGAGGGCCAACCACACGTCGTCGGCAAACCACTCGCCGCTTCGTTCCAGGTCGCGTAGCACCTCGGGGGGGAGTTGCTCGGACAGGATGCGATAGCTGAGCTCAGCAATCGCCTGTTGTTCGTCGCTGTAGGTGAAGTCCATCCGAAACTCCTCAGTGCCTCGGCACGCGGGGCAGGCCCGCTCCGAATAGGGCGATCAGGTCCCGCTGCACCTCATTTACGCCGCCTCCGAAGGTGAGAATCAGACAGCCTTGGAAGGCACGCTCTAGGCGCCCGGCGAGCATGGCGGCACTGGAGCCGCTGCTCAAATACGCAGTGGGGCCAAGAATCTCCATCAACAGGCGGTAGGCCTCTGTGTAGAACTCCGTGGCAAAGACCTTGGTGGCGCTTGCATCGGCGGGATTGGCGCCACCGGCGGCGGCCACCTTCCAGTTGATGAGCTTCACAAACTCCAACTTGGCGTGCACGCGGGCCAGGCTGATCTGGACCCACTCTTGATCCACCACCCTCGACCCATCAGGCCGTTTGGTGTCCTGCGCCCACTGGCGAACCTCGTCAAAGACCCGCTCCACCGTCCCGGGAGGACCCAAGGAGACCCGCTCGTAGTTCAGCTGGTTCACGATGAGGTTCCAGCCCTTGTTCACATCCGCCACGATGGCGTCGTCCCCCACGCGGACGTCGTCATAGAAGGTGTTATACGTGCTGGCGTTCACCATCGTTTCGATCTTCGAGTACGAGAAACCCGGGTCCGAGGTAGGGACGAGGAAAATCGTGATTCCGGCGTGCTTCTTCACATCGGGATCGGTGCGGGCTGCCAACCAGATGTAGTCGGCGTAGCTAGCCAGCGAGGTGTAGATCTTCTGCCCGTTGATGACCCACTCATCGCCGTCCTTCACGGCTTTGGTGGTGAGGGAAGCGAGGTCGGTTCCGGCGTTGGGCTCGGTGTAGCCGATGGAGAAATGCAGTTCACCGGCAAGGATCTTGGGCAAGAAGAACTGCTTCTGGGCTTCCGAGCCGTAGTCCATGATCGTGCGACCAACCGTGTTAATCGTCAGAAACGGTATGGGCGCACCGGCTCGCCAGGCTTCGTTGATGAAGATGAACTGCTCCACATCGGTGCGGCCCTGCCCCCCGTACTCCACCGGCCAGCCGATTCCGAGCCAACCATCGGCCCCCATCTTGCGCACGGCGGCGAGACACGCCGGACCGCCCGTCTCGCCCTCGGCACACTCCGCCGTCACCTCAGGCGTCATGAGGTCTGAGAAATATTCCCGGAGTTCATGACGCAAGGTCTCTTGATCATCGGTGTAGGCGACATACATCGTCGTGGCCCTCCTGACGGGGAAGTAGAACGTGTTCCAGTTCTTTCTAACACACCGTCAGATGCCAATAATCGCTCAGGCAACGACCCCGTTCGCCCGCAGACGGTCGCGCTCGTCAGGACTGAACCCCCAGTCGGCCAGCACGGCATCGGTGTGCTGACCCGGCACCGCCGGAGGGGCACCGAGGGCGGCCGGCGTGGCAGAAAACCGAGGGGCGGGCGCAGGCTGGGGAACGCCATCGGGGGCGGCAATGGTGCCCCGCGCCACCACATGCGGATGCTCCCGGGCCTCCCCCATCGTCAAGACCGGGGCGATGCAGGCGTCGCGGCCCTCCGAGCGGTGCAGCCACTCCGGGCGCGAGCGACTCCCGATGGCCTCGGTCAGCACCGTGCGCAAGCGCGGCCACTGGGTCTGATCGTTCTGATCGGGCACCTCATCGGCGGCGAGATCCAGCACCTCGAGCAAGGCGGCGAAGAAGGGGGGCTCGATGGCCCCGACGGCCAGTTCGAGCCCATCGGAACAGCGGTAGACGTCGTAGAACGGTGCGCCCGAGTCGAGCAGGTTGGTACCCCGCTCGTCAGACCAGTAACCCATAGCGTTGGCGCCAAAGAACGGGGCCATCAAGAGCGCGACGCCGTCGACCATGGCGGCATCTACTACCTGTCCCTCCCCGGTGCGCTGGGCGTGAAGAAGGGCCGAAACCACGCCCAGGGCGAGCAACATCCCGCCGCCACCGAAATCGGCTACCAGGCTCAAGGGGGGTGTGGGCAGCTGACCGGCCCGCCCGATGTGCGCCAACGCTCCCGCCACCGCTGAGTACGTGAGATCGTGACCAGCGGTGGCCGAGAGGGGGCCGTCCTGTCCCCATCCGGTCATGCGGCCGTAGACAAGGCGCCGATTGCGCTCGAGGCATACCTCCGGGCCGATGCCCAATCGCTCGGCCACCCCGGGGCGGAACCCCTCCACGAGGACGTCGGCCTGGGCGATGAGGCGCAGTATCACCTCGGCGCCGCCCTCGGCCTTGAGATCAATCGCCACTGATCGTCGACCCCGACTCAAGATGTCGTAGCGGGCCGCTCTCGGATCTCCGCCCACCGCGTTGGTTCGATCCACGCGCACCACCTCGGCGCCGAGATCGGCGAGCACCATCGAGGCGAACGGGGCCGGACCGAGCCCGGCAATCTCGACCACCCGTATGCCTTGGAGCGGACCCACCGTGACGTATTCAGCCAGCCGCGCCGCGGGAGCGCGCCGCCACGATCCGATCGTGGACTGAATCCACCGCCCGCACCATGATCGGTCCGAACTCGCGCTTGGCGCACACCACGTGGCCATCCTCCACACCCTGGACCACCGCGCCGGGAATCAGCGCCGCCATCTTGCGCTGCTCACGGGCGTCGATGGCATGGTCCCGTTCGGTGACCACCACCGTGGTCGGCACGTCGATATCGCTGATCCACCGATGGGCGTTGTAATTCCCAATGGCTGCACCCGCTTCCATGATCTTGACGATGTCGTGACGGCCCATCTCGCCCGCCGCCCACGACGACATCGTGCTGGGCGGGCTTGCGGAGCCGTGCGGACCCCATCGGCGGAGCGAGGCCACCGGCAATCGAGCCAACACCGCACCGGCCCGGGTAGTCCCAGCCGCCGTGCCCATCAATGACGCGAACACGAAGCGCTCCCGGGCTCCCGCCACGAAGCGATAGGCGGTGGCGCACAGCACCATGCCCTGCACATGCTCGGGATGCCGGTGCCATAACAACTGGGCGATCGGTCCCCCCATGGAATAGCCCACCGCAATCACGGGCCCGGTATCCAACTCCTCGATGAGCACGGCCACGTCGTCGGCGCAGTCGGCCAGCCGGAAGCGCCGACGGGAACGAATCCCTCGCCCGTGACCACGAGCATCAGGAGCAACCACGTTGTAACGCTGCGATAGTGCCTCGAAGGCGTTGAACCAGTTGAGCCCACCGCTGGCCATCCAGCCGTGCAATAACACGACCGTGGGTGCCCCGGGCGGGCCCGAGACCACCCGCACAAAACTGGAGCCACGACCGGGGAGTTCGATGCGTTCGCCGCGCGGTAGAGGGGGTTCAGGCAGAAGGTGCGGGGCGGCCACCTACCCAATGTATGGCAACCCCGCCCCACTATCGTGACACTCAACCCCGGACGATGCTTCGCACTAACCTGATTCTCATGACGACCATTGAGCCTGTTGCCGCAGCTGCCCTCCTCACGCGAGCGCGCCAGGAGGTAGATGAGGGGCTACTGCCGTCCTGCCAGTTGGCGCTGGCCCTTCATGGTGAGGTGGTGGTGAACGAAACCTTTGGCGATGCCACCGCCGATACCCGCTTCACGATGTTCTCGGCCACCAAGCCGTTTGTGGCGTCGGTGGTATGGCAACTCATGGGCGAGGGCCTGCTCGACCCCGCCACCCGAATCGCCGATGTCCTTCCAGACTTCGGGACCCACGGCAAAGACGAGATCACCGTCGATCATGTGTTGCAACACACCTCGGGCTTTCCCCAAGCCCCCCTCGGCCCCCC
Source organism: Acidimicrobiia bacterium (assembly GCA_009694375.1). Lineage (NCBI taxonomy): Bacteria > Bacillati > Actinomycetota > Acidimicrobiia > Acidimicrobiia bacterium. The sequence continues at coordinate 113,921 of SHVB01000004.1, read as the reverse complement.
GCTCTGGGCGAGCCACGAGGGCCGACTATCGGCCTTTGCCACGTGGCGCCTCAACTGGCCGGTTGGCTCCCAGTTCGAATACCACCCCACTAGCGCCCACTGGGTGTTGGCCGAAGTCATCTACGCGCTCACCGGTGACGATCACATCGCGGCGGTACGCCAACGTCTTATTGAGCCCCTGGGCCTTCGGGCCTTTGTGCTCGGCCCGACCCTGGACGCGCAGACCAACATCGCCACCCTGGTGGCCACGGGGGATCCCGCCCACCCCGATGAGATCGAAGCGTTCTTTGGCGTGCGGGAGATCGATGTGGGGGAAGTGACCGAGGAGGCGACACTCTCCCTGAATCTTCCCGAGGTTCGTGCCGTGGGCATCCCTGGGGGTGGAGGCATTTCCACCGCCGCTGATGTCGCGATGTTCTACCAATCGCTCCTCACCAACGCGCAGGGTCGGTGGGATCCCGTCGTACTGGCTGACGCCACCTCTACGGTGCGAAACACGTTCCCCGATCCGATGCTGGGCTACTCGGTAAATCGAACGCGGGGCGTCGTAGTGGCCGGCGACGGCGACGACTCCCACCTGCGCGGCATGGGCCGTACCGTCTCGAGTAGGGCCTTCGGCCACAACGGCGTGGGCGGCCAACTCGCCTGGGCCGATCCCGCCACCGGGCTCTCGTTCTGCTATCTCACCAACGGCCTCGACCGCAACGTGATCCGGCAAGCCAAGCGCGGCAGTGCCCTCGGTAGTCTCGCCGCTGTGTGCGCGAGCTGATCCGCCATCCGTGCGCATTACGGCGAAGGTTGATTATGCGGTACGCGCCGCGGTGGAACTAGCCGACGGGTACCTCCAACACCGGGAGCGAGTTCCCGTGAAAGCCGACGTCCTTGCGGCGGCCCAAGAAATTCCGCCCCGTTTCTTGGAGACGATTCTGTCGGAACTTCGGCGGTCGGGAATCGTGGGCAGCAAGCGCGGGTCCGACGGCGGGTATTGGTTGGCCCGGCCCCCCACCGAAGTGAGCGTGGCCGACATCATCCGTGCCGTAGAGGGCCCGCTTGCCGATGTCCATGGCCAGTCGCCCGAGGAGGTGGTCTACGCCGGCGTGGCGCGAGATCTCCAGCCGGTGTGGGTGGCCACGCGCGTGGCGCTGCGGGGAGTGCTCGAGGAGACCACGCTCGCTGACATCGCCTCCGGCGCGCTACCCGAGCGGGTGGTGACACTTGCCGCCCAGCCGGGCGGTTGGACTCGGCGTTAGTCACAGCGCCGCCGGTTCGGTACCGTTGTCGGATTCTGGGCCACCGAGGCCCCGCAGACCGGAGTACACCCTCAATGCCTCGCAGAATCGACATCGAGCTTACGAGTGCACAAGCGGACGGATCCTGGACTTGGCGAGCCGCCGGAGCCAAGGCTCCCAAGGGGTCCATGGCGGCCACGCTGTTGCCGCCCGCCGCCAAGGTGGGCGACGTCCTGCGGGTGAACGCCGAGTTTTTCGTCGACGGTATTTCCATCGTGGGCGTGCTTCCGCCCAAAGGGGCTCGCGAGCAGCCGGATTTATTGGAGTTCATCTCGACCGCCAAGGACGAACCCCTGGTCACCTCCACCCTGACGAGCCGACAGAGCGAAGGGGGCCGCTCCCGAGGAGATCGGGGCGATTCCACCCGCGACAAACCCCGCAGCCCCCGCCGGGAAGGAAAGGACCGACCCCCCCGCCAAGACCGAGCCGACTCCACCCGCGACAAACCCGGCGGCCCCCGGCCCGAAGGCAACGACCGGCCCCCCCGTAAAGACAGGGGCGACTCCACCCGCGACAAACCCCGCGGCCCCCGCCGCGAAGGCAACGACCGGCCCCCCCAACGGACGCGTCCGGAGGCGCCGGCGATTCCGGTGATCGATCGGCCCAAGACCAAGCGCCTCAAGGCCGGGAAGGCTCATCGCAGCGCCATGATCGACGCACTGCCGGCCGAGCAGCGCCCCATTGCCGACCAAATCGTCCTCGGTGGACTTCCGGCGGTCCGTCTCGCCATCACGAAACAGAATGCCGAACGGACCGCCGCCGGTGAAGCGGCTATCCCGTCGGGTCCCCTGCTCCAACTGGCGGAAAAGCTCGTGCCGAAGGTGCGCACGGCCGAGTGGCGCGACCGAGCCGAGGCCGCCCATCGTGACCTCGATGTCCTGGCCCTTCGGGATCTCCGATCCGTGGTGTCCACGGCCGCCGCCGCCGGACGCGACGAGGAAAGTCAAGCGCTGGTTCGAGATCTCCAGGTCGGCCTCACGGCGCGAGTAGAGGCCGAGCACGCAGCCTGGCTGGCCGAGTTGATCGCCAATCTCGACGTGGGGCGGATTGTGCGCGCCCTGCGGATGAGTTCCCACCCGCCCAAGGCAGGCTGGCCGCTGCCCCCGGAACTCGCCACCCGGCTCATCGAAGGCGCCGGGGCTGCCCTCAACGCCGAGGCTGCGCCCGATCGTTGGGTAGCAGTCCTCAATGTCTTGGCCTTCGCCCCGGTGCGCGACAAGGTGATCCCCGTCTCGCTCCCTAAGGAACTTCATCCCGATGTGCGGGCCACCATCGCCCGGATGGCCACCCGAATCCCCAAAATCGCCGGGATCTATGAGATCGCCCCCGTTCGGAACGCGCCCCGAACCAAGACGGAACGGCGCCGTCCGAAGAAGGCTCCGGCCAAGAAGCCCGCCCCCGGAACCCCTATCGCGGACACCACCGAGGCGGACACCCCCGCCCCCGAAACCAGCGCCCCCGGAACCCCTATCGCGGACACCACCGAGGCGGACACCCCCGCCCCCGAAACCAGCGGCTCGGACACCCCCGTCGCTACGGTCGACGAGTAACCGCGCTCTCCTTAGCCGAGCGACCGCAGTACTCGCCGGTGGCTGGGTCTTCGTCCCAACTGGCTCCGCAACTTCCGCAGGCACACGAATCCAGTTGCACCGAGGCCAGATAGAGGCGCGCCACCTCATAGGCCCCGCAGAAGTGGCACCGAAGCCGGCCCGCTGATTCATTCGTCCCCATGGTGATCGTCCGATGCTCCCCGGTTGAACTTCGTGAAGGTAACTCTCGCTGACTAACGTCCAACCTATGGCCGTCAACTTCGAACAACAGGGACCCTTCGCGGTCGTCACCATCAACCGCCCTGAAGCCCGTAACGCCGTAAACGCCGCGGTGGCCCAGGGAATCGAGGAGGCCATCGACAGGATCGAAGCCGACGATTCGATCTGGGTGGGCATCATCACTGGCGTGGCCCCCGTATTTTGCGCGGGTGCCGACCTCAAGGAGATCAACTCGGGCAACGCCGCCGGATTGGCCACTACTCGCGGAGGCTTCGCCGGCATCGTGCAGCGCGAGCGGACCAAACCCATCATCGCCGCGGTCGACGGGCCCGCCCTGGCCGGCGGCACGGAGATCGTCTTGTCCTGCGACCTGGTCGTCGCCTCCACCACCGCCACCTTCGGGATCCCCGAGGTGAAGCGATCGTTGGTGGCCGCCGCCGGTGGCCTGTTCCGGCTGGGTCGCAAAATCCCGCTGAATATCGCCATGGAGTTGACTCTCACCGGCGATCCGATCGATGCCACCCGGGCCCATCACTTCGGCCTCGTAAACCGTCTCGTGGAACCCGGCACGGCCCTCGACGCGGCCGTGGCCCTGGCCGAGCAGATCTGCGCCAATGCCCCCGTGGCCGTGCGGGCGTCCCGCAAGATCGTGCTCGAAGCCACCAATGCGCCCGACGACATCGGGTGGAAGATGTCGATGGAGGGCATGGCCCAGGCCATGGCTTCAGACGACTTCTCCGAGGGGCTCACCGCCTTCATCGAGAAGCGCCCGCCCCAGTGGAAGGGCGTCTGACCCTCAGGTAAAGGTGGCGATGATGCCCTGGTCGTGGAGAAACTCCGCCACACCCTCCACTAGGTCAAGCGTCGCCACTTCGTGAAGTACCACCCATGCCGCCTCGGCGACGTTGGCGCCCGCCCTCGGGCCATCGTCGCACACGACGGTCACCGCAAAGGCGAGGACAACCCGGTGACGGTCGGGGAGTATGTGTTCCGACCAATCCAGCAGGGCTCCGCAGACCCCTACCAGGCCGGTCTCCTCGCGCAGCACGCGGGTAACCGCCTCCATCAGGGTCTCGCCAAAGCCAACCTCCCCGCCCGGTATCGACCAGCGGCCCCCGGCGGGGCCGGTCCCGTGCCGCACCAATACGACCTGATCGTGATCCACCGCGACAGCCCGGACCGCCACGGTGGGGGGCGCTGGGGTCACGGGATCGAGCGGTGGACCACAATGGCCCGAGCCACCAGGCCAAAGGATTCAAAGAAGTTTTTTGTATGCCGGTCACCCGGGAGGGCCAGGCTGTCCACCCCAAAACAATCCTGCTCACCGCACCAGTCGACCAACGCCTCCATCACCAACTCCCCGAGGCCAATCTCCCGACAACCTGGATCGGTGTAGAGATCGGTGACCACTCCGAGCCGTCCGCCGTCTCGCAACACTTCGATGCCGACCACGCCGTAGCCCATCACCACATCGTCGACCGTCCCCACCACAAGGTGGTGGTGGTCATCACCCAACTCCTGAGCGAGAGCATCTTTGAAGGGGGCGTGGCGAGCGCTCCGGCGTGCCCACACCTCTCCCCCGCGTCTCGGGCGCAGGTGATCCACCGCTTCCTGGGCCAGTTCCGTCAAACGGGGAAGATCGGCGGCTACCGCGGGCCGACTCGCCTCGTGCGGGGTCGTCACCATCATCCGCCCTGGAGCTGCGCAACCTTGGAAAGGATGGTCTTGCGGCCACGGTGCGTCGATTCGTGCCGCCGCACTGCCTCGAGTTCCGATGTCGTGAGCCCCGCCAGCCGATTGACCACCTGCGACGCCGACAGATTGTCGTAGTCGGCGATGGCCAACGACGAAGCACCACGGCGACCGCGGGCCGAGGCCTTCGGCACCGGGCTGACCGCCACCGGGGCGGGGTCAGGATTCGCCGCCGGGACCGGTCCAACCGGCGCACGGCGACCGCCGACCGCGTCCAACCACCCCGCGGTCTGGTCCTGAAAGTTGGTGGCCACCTTGCTGGCCTCGCCCCGGCCTTGCCGGAGGGCGAACCGACCGATCATGCGGGCCGTAGCCACCTGCCCCCGACCCGTTTCGATCAGCTGCGGCAGGAGCGACGCACCCTCGAACAACAAACCAATCGGGGCGTACACCAACACCTCAATGGCTTGCTCACCCGGGGTCTTGTTGGCTCCACTCACAACTCTCAACGCTACTTCCATCCCCGAGGGATCGGGACATCCCTCGAGCCCCGGGCCCCTCAGACGCAATCAGAGCAGAGCTTGCGCTTGGCATTGGCCAATTGGTTGGGATGTTTCACGAGGAAACAGGACTGGCACACGAACTCTCCGGGCCGCTTGGGCAAAATCCGACTCACGCCGCCGGCCTGCTCGGGCTCGGAATTCTCCGCCTCGTCCTCTTCCTCTTCCGCGGCCGCGATCCGGTCCTTGAGAATCGCGTCGAGATCAGCCTCCACGTCGTCGGGGTCGGCCTCCTCGTCATCTTCGGCATCATCATCGTCGTTCTTGGCCTTGATGGGCTCAGGAGTGCCGTCCTCGTCATCCCCACCGTCGTCATCATCGCCGTCGAGAACATCGTCGTCGAGAACATCGCCGTCGAGAACATCGCCGTCGAGAACATCGTCGTCGAGATCACCGTCGTCGGAGGGTTCGGGCTCGCCAATCTCCTCGAGATCGTCCTCTTCGTCGAGGACTTCTTCGTCAGTCATGAGAATCCTCTGTAGCGGGGGCTTTCGGGCGGGATCATAGGCACACCGGTTGCTGTGCTGGCAATATCGGGCCTTTGATCAGCGACTCTGGCGGCGGGCCTCGGCCCGGCGCTCGGCGTCGAGGCGCTCGAGGGTGGGCTCGGGCGAGTGGTCCACGAAACTCATGGCGGCCGCCACAGCATGGTGACCGGCCTTCTCCGCAATGAGCCGGTGCATGTCCTGACCCACGGTCCGGTAGGCAGGATGGCCCTGGGGGGTGGTGCGCAATTCGATGAGGTGCATCGCCTCGCGGGCGTTGAGATGAAGATAGAACCGCACCTTGTAGGCCAGGGCTAACGCATACGGGGCCTGGGCCGGAAAACGTTCGGCAAGGGCATCGTGCAACCCGGCCGAGCGTTCCATGACTTCGTCGAAGCGCTCGCCACAGCCGGCGAGGTCCACAGCTTCCGGTCGGGTGTACCCATGCCGGGGGCTAAGGGTTTGCCATTCGAGGGAGAGCATTCGATGGCGCTGTAGGTCCCGGAAGGCTCCATAATCGGCCAGGATGTCGAAGCGATAGGTGAGACGTTCGAACGCCCGGCCCGGCTTGTGGCGTCGATTGCCCCGATCGCCCACGTAGGCGTGAATGATGGCCAACCGTTCATCGTTCGTCATCAGTCGCACCCGGGCCTCCAAGACGGCCTCCGCGACATGGGTGTGCGCGTAGAGGATGTTCGCCACGAGTTTCACCTCGCCCTCGGGGTCCCAGTCCACCAACTCAACGGCGGCGTCCTCCGCCCCAACCCCGCTCCCCGCCGGAAATAGGTCATCGGCGATCTCCGCCACCGCCGAGCGCGTGCTGGCCAGATAGGTACTCCAGGCAACGCCCCGGTCGTCAAGGTCGACCCGCTTCAGGAAACTGGGGATTACCTTGCGGAGTTCGCTCAACATCAGGTCGGCATAGGCTCGGGCCTCCGGTAGAGGATGCGACCGCATGCGCAGGAGCAAGGCCTCATAGCCCTGGCCGGTGCCGTAGATACCCACATTAGAAATAGAGGCGGCGGGCAACACGCCGCGTACCGCATCGAACGCCTTCGCCCGGATGGCCTGACGGTAGACGAAGTCGGAGTCGCCTGGATCCTTCGGGAAGCAGTCCCGATAGAAATCCGACATGAGGGGGACCAGCTCGGCGTAGGAGTCGAAGAGGCGGTCCATGTCGCCGATGTACCGGAGGCCGAGACTGCTGCCGAGCACCTCGGGATCGCGGTAATACCGGTACCGACCCCCCAGACGGGTGTCATAGGCGATGTACCGGGTGGACTGCTCGAGATAGGCCATGAGCCGGCCCCATTCGAGCACCTTGGTGAGCAGGTTCGAGGCCTGTTCACAGGCGAGATGCACGCCGCCGAGTTGCGCCACTGAGTCGTCGCCGTATTCGAAGAACACCCGGTCGTAGAGCTCCTCAGCCCGCCGGAGCCCTACGGTGGCATCGATGCTGGCATCGCCAGAAATGTCGAGCTCGCCGACAAACTCATCCAGAAACAGTCGGCGCAGGCTCTTGGAACTGCGGGAGTAGCGGGCGAAGAGCGCCCCTTTGACCACCTCGGGCAGATTCACGAGGGCAAATACGGGCCCGTCGAGATTGGTGAAATAGCGACGCAGAACATCCGCCTCGGTGGGCGTGAAATCCTCAGAGATGTAGACGGTCATCGAATGGTCCTGATAACGGTGGAGTCAGCAGGTTACGCCCCGCTGCCCTCCTCAATGGCGGATCGACGGCCTTCGGGCCCCACTCGGGCCATGGTGTGGGCGAATTCGGCCTGCACGGCGCCGAGCACACCCTCGCCGAGCCAGAGGTCTGCCACCGTCCAGGCCATCGCCACCGCCCCCGCTACCACCGCTTCGTCTCCGTGCGCACCCCGGGCGTGGTTGGCAAAGTCTGGGGTATGAATCAGGGTTCCCGCCGGGGCAGCCGCCACCATCGGGTGGATGGAAGGAACCAGGTAACTGACGTTGCCCATGTCGGTACTCCCCACCACCTGGTGCTTCCCATCCGGCTCCATCACCGTGCGGCCCAAGGCACTGGCGTTGGCCTTGTAGAGGTTCAGGATCACCTCGTTGTCCAGCATGTCGGCGTACACCACTGGCTTCCACCAAATCTCCACCTCGCAGCCGGTGGCGGTCGCCCCGCCCTGTAATGCCGCCACCACGCGCGCATTGAGGGGCTCCAAGGCGGCAATGCTCTCGGAACGCACCATCCACTCCGCCACCGCCCGCGCCGGCACGATATTTGCCTTCTCCCCCGCCTCGGAGAAGACGCCATGGACGCGTTCACTGGGGAGGATGTGCTGCCGCAAGGCCGCCACGTTCAGATACCCCAGCACCGCCGCATCGAGGGCATTGCGACCATCGTGGGGGAAGGCAGCGGCATGGGCCGCTTTCCCGGTGTAGGTGGCTACCAATTCCTGCACCGCAATCACGTTCATGCGAGCGAGGTCATGCCCAGCGGGGTGCACCATCAACGCGGCGTCCACCCCTTCGAAGGCCCCAGCACGCGCCATCCGGATTTTGCCGCCCCCGCCTTCCTCAGCCGGGGTTCCCAGGATCACGACCTGACCTCCCACCTCCTCGGCTACCGCGGCGGCGGCCAAGCCCGCCCCGAGCCCAGCCGTGGCAATGATGTTGTGTCCGCAGGCATGACCAATCCCGGGGAGAGCGTCGTACTCGCAAAGCACCGCGATCGTGGGCCCGCGATGGCCGGCGCGGGCCACAAAGGCCGTGTCGAGGCCGAAGGCGCCACGCTCCACCGCTAACCCCTCCGCCTCGAGTATCCCGGTGAGGAGATCGTGGGCAAAGTGTTCCTCGTAGCCCAGCTCAGGGTGGTCGTGAATCTGATGCGAGGCATCCAAGAGGAGCGGAGAACAGTCCTGTACCGACTTCCGTAAGCGAGATTTTAGAGAAACGAGGTCCACTCCCGAAGGTTACCCGTGTAGGAGCACAACCTTCCCGAGTTGGGATGCCGAATCGAGATGGGCCAGAGCAGCGGGATACTGGGCCAGCGGAAAGGTGCTGTCGATCGTCACCGGGAGGTCCTGGCCCATCAGGCGCGTGACCTCGCCGAACTCGCCGTAGCCGCCCATCGTTGAGCCAATCACCTCGATCTGCTTGAAAAACAGCCGGGGGATGTTCAGCTCCACGGTGGGGCCTGACGTCCCGCCACAGACCACCAGCCGCCCACCCGGCACCAGCGCTCCCACCGAGCGGTCCCAGGTGGCGGGGCCCACGCTCTCCACCACTACCTCGGCCTTCACCGGCCACTCCTCGCCCGAGTCGTAGGCGGCAGCAGCCCCCAAAACCAGAGCCGCCCTCCGTTTGGCCGCATCACGGGAGGTCACATGTACTTCGGCTCCCATTCGCACGGCTAGGTGCAGGGCCGCGGTGCTCACGCCCCCTCCAATACCCACGATCAGGCACCGCTCCCCCGCGCCCAGGCGGGCGCGTTGGAGCATTCGCCACGCCGTGAGGGTGGCGAGCGGGTAGGCGGCACATTCGGCCCAGGAACGGTCAGGGGGACGCGCCACCACATTGCGAGCCGGAACCACCACCATCTCGGCGTGCCCGCCCCAGCGCTGCTCCCCAAGGATCTGGAACCCCCGTCCCAGCGGGGCGTTATCGCCCAAGGCGATGATGGCCTCTAACGGGGCCACGGCCGGATTCACCACCACTTCGTCGCCCACCCCTATTGAGGTCACTGCGGCCCCCACGCTCGCCACCACGCCCGCCACGTCGCAGCCGGGTACATGGGGCAGCAACGGACGCGGTCGGCCTCGGGTCAGCCAGAGATCCATGTGGTTCAAGGCGGTGGCCATCGGACGCACCGCTACGTCATCCATTCCCACCTCGGGATCGGGTAGCTCACCCCATCGGTACTGCCCCGGCGACGCATCAAGGATCCAAGCCTGCATCCCCCCACCGTAGGGTCTGCCGCTCCCGGCCCCGTGCTGAGCCCGGCCGCTCAGAGAAAACAACGCAAGGCGTTGGGCTCGACGCGCAGGCTGAGCTGCCGAGCTGGACCCACCAGATCACCGTCGAGGTACACGGGCGTGGGTTGGTCCAGCTCAATTTGTTGGCTCGACACGTGGCTCTCCTCGATCCCGGGATGGGGCACATGGGTGCCGGTGGCAAGCCGAGACCGCACCTGCATGCGCGTGCCCAGCGGGAGGTCGGCATCGAGCAGCTCAAGACGACCGTCGTTGGGATGGCCACGCGGTGCCACATCCCAGTGCCCGATGAACTGCGCGTTCATCGCCACCACCACTCGACCCCTCCACCAACCTTGGCGGGCCACCAGATGGGCGAGGAACCAATGCAGCCGACCATCGAGCAAGACCGCCCCGAGGTCTACCCCAACCTCAGTGGCCCCTCCCGAGCGGAGGCGCGGCTCATCTCCGGTGCCGCCCAGGGTGCGACAAAGGTCGCCCCCGAGGAGGGCCAGCGGCGGAATCTCCCGGCCATGCCGCCGCGCTTCGGTCACCACCGCCCGGGCTTGCGTGTTGCTTCGCACCACCACGGTGTCGGGTGGGAGTGGTCCTACCGCCCCCCACGCCTCACCCTTACGAATCGGCACCGGACCGCTCCACGTCGGCCAACGCCGGCAGGGCCGAGGTGGCTGTCACGACCCCGCGCTGGAGGGCAGCGGCGGCCTGTCGGGCCCGCGCGGCGGTGGCCGGAACCGGCGCGATGCTCCCGAGTCCCCGCAGCAGGTCGGCGAGTTGCTTGATGTTGCGCACGAAATCGCCGCCGGAGAGGTCGGCCTGCTCAAGGACCTCGGCCAAGCCGGTACCGCTGGCCCAGGCATGAGCGAGATGCACGAAGCCCGCGTCGGGCGGGCGGGTCCCGGGGAGCCCGGCCGCCTCCTCGTCCACCAGCAGGTCCGCCGCCAGGCCCTCCAACACGTCAAAGCGTCCCCGGAGGGTGGAGGAGGGGAAGCGAGGGGCCCGGGGTTGGTCGCGCCCTCGGTGCTCGTAGGTGAAACACGAGGCCATGGCCGCCATCGTGGGCGCGTCGAGGTTGTCGAACAGACCAGTGATGAGCGCCTCCGCCACCAGTAGATCGCTCTCGTGATAGGTGCGGGCGAGCACCTCGCCCGCCGGGGTGAGTGCCCAGCCATCTAGATAACCCCACGCCTCAAGAAGATCTAACACCCGATCGAACTTGCGGGCCAGAGACTCCGTGCGGCTTTGCCCCTGTCGTTGCAGGTTCTCCAGCTTGCCCCGAACCCGCTGGGCTTGGCCCGCCGCCCGGAGGTGGGCTGCCCGGTCGGGACAGTCGGCCACGGGGTGAGTGTCGGCCGCCAACCCCGGGGCGATGTTCCGCACCCCTTCCGTGGAGCGCTCCAGACCCACCATCGCCCGCCGCAGGGTCTCTCCCACATGATGGTGAAATCTCCGATTGTGTGGGTCGTACGGCTGAGGCAGGGTGACGGTGGTGATGGGTATAGGCGCCACCGACAGGTCTGGGCCGCGCAGGGTGCGGGGTTTCCCTCGCTCGTCGATCACCGCCACCTTGGGATGACCCTTGCGCAGAGCCACCGACACCACCGCCAGTGCGGCACCATCGACCACCACCAGATCCCCGGGGGCCAACCGACTCAATGCGGCCGACACCGCCATGGTGCCCCCATCTCCGCCCGGGCGGGCTGCCACCGCGCGCTGCTGGCGGTATTCCTCCACATCACCCAGTTCACAGGTGGCCTCGGCGGTGAGGCGGGCGAGGCGGCGCCGTTCCCGTTCGATACGGGCTTCGATCCGCACCACGGAGCGGTCGGCTTGGTACTGCGCAAAGGACAGGTCCAGGAGATGGTGCGCCCGTTCCGGCTGGTAGCGCTTCACGAGGTTGGCCGCCATGTTGAAGGTGGGACGAAACGCCGATCGGAGAGCAAACGACCGACTCAAGGCCAGCGCCGCCACCTCCTCGAAAGGCACAAAGGGAGACCAGAGCACGATGGCGTAACCCAAGTCGTCGATCCCCCGTCGCCCGGCCCGGCCGGTCAGTTGGGTGTATTCACCCGATGTGAGCATTTCGCGTCCGTCCCCGGCGAATTTCGAGAGTCGCTCGATCACCACACTTCGAGCCGGCATGTTCACCCCCATGGCCAACGTCTCGGTGGCAAACACTGCCTTGGTGAGCCCCGCGATGAAACACGCTTCCACCGCTTCCTTGAACGGTGGCACCATCCCGGCGTGATGCGCCGCCACCCCCGCCTCCAGCGCCGCCAAAAAGCGGTCGAAACCCAACGCCACCAGGTCAGCCGGGGCGAGGGAGGCAGTCCGTTCCTGCACAATGGCCCGCACCCGGGCGGCCTCGGAGGAGGTGGTGAGGCGCAGGCCCGCGTCCGCTAACTGATTGCACGCTTCGTCGCAACCCTTACGACTGAAGATGAATGTGATGGCCGGAAGCATCGATTCGTCCTGGAGACGTTGGATCACCGCCACTCGGCGCGGCGTAAAAAAGGGCCGCCGACCCCCACCCCGGCGGGGGCCCTCATCGAAACGATTAGCCTCGGGGTTGGCTAGCCCATCCACCAGGATGGGGAGCAGGGGTAGCCCGGGATTGGCTTTGTCGCCCACGCAGTACAGGTTGCGGAGTTCGACCGGGCGGCATTCCTCGATCACCACCTCGGTCGGGCCCCGGACGGTGCTGATCCACTCGGCCAACTCTTCTGCGTTCGACACGGTGGCCGAGAGGCACACCAGCCGCACACCGGCAGGGAGGTGGATCATCACCTCCTCCCAGACCGGCCCGCGATAGGGGTCCTGGAGGAAATGAACTTCGTCGATCACCACCCATTGCAGGCCCTCCATGACGGGCGATCCGGCATAGACCATGTTGCGAAGGACCTCGGTGGTCATCACCACAATGCTGGCGCCGCCGTTGATGCTGTTATCGCCCGTGAGCAAGCCCACCGACTCCCGGCCGTAGCGAGCCACCAAGTCAGCGTATTTCTGATTGGAAAGCGCCTTGATGGGGGCCGTGTAAAAGGCCTTCCCCCCGCCGGCGAGAGCCCGAGCCACCGCATGTTCGGCCACCACGGTCTTGCCCGATCCGGTGGGGGCAGCCACGAGCACCGAGCGATCTTCGTCGATGGCCGTCATCGCCCGCAGCTGGAAGGGGTCGAGCGGGAACCCGTACTCACTCACCGCGGCGGCCTCATGCCGCCGCGGTCGCGTTCGTCCGTCGCACGATGATGCTTCCGAGGATGATCGACACCTCGTAGAACAGCACCATCGGTATGGAAAGCGCCAACATGCTGATGGGGTCGCCCGACGGGGTGATAACCGCCACCGTTACGCAGATCCCCACGATGGCGTAGCGCCGCGCGTGACGCAGATTATCGGGCGTGATAATCCCGAGCATCTGGGCAAACACGAGCACAATCGGAAACTCAAAACCGATACCGAAGGCCAACATCATGTAGCTGATCAAGCCGTAGTACTTACCGGGCGAGTACGCCGTGACGATGTCGGACCCCCCGATCTGCTGCAGGAAGGTCAGCGCCTGGGGCAACGTGTAGTAAGCGATCCCGGCGCCGGTGAGGAACAGCAAAAGGGCGCTCGACATGAAGGGGATGGCGTACTTTTTTTCGTGGGAGTAGAGACCCGGGGTGATGAATCTCCACAGTTGCCAGAGGATCACCGGCATGGCGATGAAGATGCCTCCGTAGGTGGCCAACTTCATGCGCACCCCGAACCCCTCGAGGGGGTCAAGCGCCAGGAGTTTGCAATCTGAGACCGAGTTGGTACAGGCGTCGACGTAAGGCTGAATCAGAAAGTTCGAGATCGGCCCGTAGAGCATGAAGGAAATCGTCATCCCCACTACGACAGCGAGCACGATCTTGATGACCCGCTGACGCACCTCGGTGAGGTGGTCAATGAGCGACATGCGCCCGTCCTCGGGATGGGCGGCGGCGCTCACTACAAGACGACGGGAGGATTAACCGGGTCGGTCGGGGCCGCGGGGGCCTCGCTCACCGCCGCGATGGCAGCCTCGGCGCTGCTATCGGAAACGACCGGCTTGGCCACTGGGGCCGCATCGGTTCCAAGGACCGTGCGACGATCCGAGAAGCGGGTGAGATCCTCCACCCCGGCCATGGTGGATTTCATCTCTTTTTGGAAGCCTTCGGACATCCGTCGGAGATCCCCCAGCACCTTGCCGATCTGGCGAGCGGCATGGGGGAGACGGCGGGGGCCGAGCACGATCAAGGCGATAAGCCCGATAACGAGGAATTCGGCAGGTCCAACGTTGAACACAAGGCCACTCTACCGGCCCTCAACGGCGGGGTCAGGCCCGGCGCAGACCCTCCAGGCAAGCGCGTGTCTGGCCCCCCGCCCGCCGCAGCTCGTCGAGCGCGTCGGTCAGTTCGGAAAGCTGGACCAACTCGGCCCGCAGCTCACTCGACGCCTCGGCGATGCTCCGCAGCCACCGGAGGCTCATAATGCCCGCCAGCGTCACGACCACCGGTGGAACTGCCCAGAGCAACGACATCACCTCTAGCCTAGAACAGCCTCGTACCAGTCGTCCTCTTGGATGAGCTTGTGGAACTCGATCAGATCATCGTGGCTAATCGGCGCCCCATGGTGGGGTTCGAAGATCTCCGCCGGGAGCCGCCATTTCACCAGACGGACCCCGGAGGCCACCAGCATCTCGATCACGTGGGCCTCCGCGGGCTTGGCCGTCGACATACGGCACGTCGGGCAACGGAACACGAAACTGCCCTGATCGTCGTAGGTGCATACCCGCACCTTGAGATCGTCAACTCCGAGTTCGACATCCCCGCAGTCACAGCAACTCGCCTTAATCACCGTTGTCATCTTGTGCTCTCCTCCTCCAGCGACCCATTGGCTTTTTTACGCTTGGGGTTGTATCGACCGTCGCGCTGTAAGGCTTGAGTAGGTCTGCCACAATGCGAACCCATGCCCACTCGACTCCCCTCGCTGCGCCGTCCTCCCATCGGCTTCGCCCACCGCGGTGCTCGAGCTAACGCACCCGACAACACCCTGGAGGCGTTCGTGCTGGCGGTACGCCTCGGGGCGACGGGGCTCGAATCCGATGTGTGGCTTACCCGGGATGACGAGGCGGTCCTGGATCACGACGGGGTGGTGCGCCGCCGTCTCCGTTCGCGACCGATCGCTGAATACACCCGGGCCGAATTACCCGCCCATGTGCCCACCCTGGCCGACCTCTACGACGCGGTGGGGACCACCCTGGAGATCTCCTTGGATCTCAAGGACGCCGCCGCCTTTGGTCGCGTGCTGGCCGTGGCCCGGGGAGCCGGACCGGAGGCTCTGGCGCAGCTGTGGATCTGCCACCCCGAATTGGACCAACTCACCCAATGGCGCCCGGCGTGCCCGGAGGTACATCTCGTGCACTCCACGTTTGTCTCCCGCATGCCCGACGGGGCCGAGTCCCATGCGGCGCTGATGGCCGAGCGAGGAATCGACGCCGTGGCCCTGCACCAGTCGGAGTGGACGGGGGGACGCACCTCACTGTTCCACCGCTTCGGCGTGTTGTGCTTTGGTTGGGATGCCCAACACCGGCGAATCCTGGACAACCTGCTCGACACCGGGATCGATGCGGTGTACTCCGATCACGTCGACCGCATGGTCGATGCCCTTGCCTCAGGGGCCTGACCGCTCAGAGCACCCCGACCGAGGACGGGGGCCACACCAATACGAAGGCTCGACCCACGATGTCCTCAAGGGGAATCGGCCCCCGGAACGGGTACCGACTGTCGGCTGAGTTGTCGCGATTGTCGCCGAGCACGAAGACATGCCCCTCCGGTACCACCTGGCGCGGGATCGAGGGATTGTTCCCCTGGGCCGGATCTCCGGTGAGGGTGCCCTCGGGGAGATAGGGCTCCTCGAGTTTCCGATCGTTGATGTACACGGCCCCGTCCTGCGTCTCGATCGTGTCGCCCGGGAGACCCACCACCCGCTTGATCAGGTCCTTGATCCCGTCGGCCCCCACCTCGTAATCGGGGATCTCGAACACGATCACGTCTCCCCGAGACACGTCGTGCAGGCGATAACTCACCTTGTTCACCACCAAGCGATCGCCCACTTCGAGGGTGGGTTCCATCGACCCGGACGGAATGTAGAAGGCCTGGAAAAGAAAGGTCTTGATCAGCAACGCCACGAGCAAGGCACCCACGACCACCGCAACCCATTCCACGCTGGAGCGCAGCGGGGTCGTGCCTCGGCCACTCGCATCGGAACCCTCGGATTCCACAGCATCCGATTGGGGAGGGTCGGTTGTATCAGCCACGGAGGGTCAAGCGTAGCGGGCGAGAATCTGGGCGGCGGATCGCCTACCGGCGTCGACGAGATCGGGAGCGCCGCTCACTACCGTGGCGTGGGGCCCCAGGGCTAGCAACAGCCGCGCCAGCCACGCTTCGGCGCTCACCGCCAAGGTCACCCGCTGGCGTCCGTCTGGTCTCATCTCCACCGATTCCATCGGGTAGGTCTCGATCACCCACGCCGCCGCGGGCTCCAGGTCCAAGGTGACACGGGGGTCGGTGGCATCGGGCTCGAACAATCCGCGCTCCCCCGCCCCCGTCGGCGTCACGAACGTGTCGTCTAGGAGGGTGGCCGACACGATCCGGTCCACCCGGAAGCGCCGGTCGGCCTGGGCCTGGTGGCAATAGGCCAGCAAATAGAGGCTGCTGTCTTGGGCCTCCACCAGATACGGGTTCACGTTGCGCTGCGTGCGGGTGTCTCGGGCAAAAGAGTAATAGTCGAGATGCAACTGCCGCTGCTCGCTCACTCCCCGGCGGAGTACGGCAAGCGTGTCCACCTCCGCTGCACCGAGGTCCACCTCCAGTACCTGATCCGCGTGCACCCCGAGTACGGCGGCCAACTTGCCCACCCCCCGCCCCAGAGGACCGTCGGGATCGGCGCCGGGCAAGGCCAGCACCGAGGAGCCAGCGGTGAGCAGGGCCACGGCCTGCTCGGGCGTGAGGCGTTGTGGCTGGTCGAATACGTCGGCGAATCGGATATGGACGCGGTCCCCTTCCTGCACCACATCGATCAGGGCGTCGGGGGTGTAGGGCGGCAGTCCCACCAACCAGATCACCTCAAGATCGGCGGCGAGTTGCTCAGGGGTGACATCGAAGCGGGCGCACACCTCGGCGGTGAGGGGGCCATCCTGGGCCACGATCCAGGGCACCATGGCCAGTAGCCGCTGCATTCGCTGCGCCGCCCCCGAATTCGCAGGCGCACTCATGTGATGCCCCGTAGCCAACGCATCAGGTCTTCGCGCAACTCCGCCGGCGACAAAATCTCGGCGTGGTCGAGGAACGACAAGACAAAGGATCGAAAGGCGCTGCGGTGGTTGACCGGAAGGTCGATGACCACCGACCCATCCTCGGCCACCTCTACGACGCGATCAGACCCGAAGTGTTGCAATGCCCATTGCGCCGGCGGCCCTCCGATGCGTAGGCGGGCCACGACTGGTTCCTCATCCCCTAACTCCCACGACGCCCCCGCCTGCTCCAGGGACGGCGCCACCGCCGCAAAAGCCTCCCCACCGGTGGGGACAACCCTGCCCTCGATTCGACTCAATCGGAAATTGCGCACGTCCTCACGGAGATGGTCGTAGCCCGTGAGATACCAGCGCCCCCGCAGAAACTCGAGACGATACGGATCGATCACGCGGTCTTGGTCGCCGTAGCGCATACTCACCGGCGTACGACCGGCCACCGCTGCGAACAGGCAGGCCAGATTTGGATCGGCGGGCAAGGGAGCCACCCGTACCCCGATGTCGGAACCCACCCCCGCCACGATCCCCCCCAATTTCAAGAGCCCCGGGATGGCGGAAAGCCCCTCCACCTGCACCGCGGATACGGCGAGGTGCAACGCGGCGAGTTCGTCGATCGTGAGGCCGGGATCCCGCAAGGCGTATTCCTCCCGCGGAATCCGGTACCCATCGACGGCGGGAAAGCTGGCGGGAACCGGCTCCAGCCGCAACGGGATCCCCATCTCCCGGAGTTCCTCCTTGTCGCGCGCAAACGCCCGCCGGAAGGCCACCACATCGTCGGGATAATCCAGATCCGTCTGGATTTTCTCCGCCGACACCGGCACACGAGCGTCGAGAAGCAGGGCCGTCAGGTTCAATAGACGTTCCAACTTCCTGCTCGACACCCGCAGGACCTTAGCCAGTCAAAGGAGCGAGGCGGCCAGGGTTCCCGCCGCCCCCGCGGCGGCGAAGAAAAGCGGATCCGCCTCCGGACCACGCCCCATCGTGGTCACCTCCAGGCCGGCGGCGGCGAGTAGAGCCGGGATGTCTCGGGGGGGAACCTCCCGCACATCATGGCGGTCATGGGCGAACGCCCCCGGGAAGGGCGAAGCCACCAGCACCGGTGACCGGGTGAGATCGAGCGCGGTATGGCTGTGGTGGCTCACCCGCTGGTGGCGTTCCCGTTCGTCGCCATCGGACATCCGCAGCGCGGCGATGGGGCGCCCACCCAGGGCGGCGGCCGCATCCAAGATGCCCGCCACCTCCACTGAGGATGTGCCCAGGGTCGTGCCGGTGCCCACCACTCCCGGCCCCATCGCCACGATGGCCAGATCGGCGCCCACCACATGACGGGCCAGGGCCAGGGCCGAGGGCACCGATACCGCTTCCAGGTCGCCGCCAAAGGCATGTCCGGCCGTGATGGTCGCCGCCACCAACCCCGATCCCGCCAACGCCGCCACCAGATCCGACAGGGCGATCGGCAACGCGGCGCCGTCGGTCATCACATAGGCAATCCGAGCGTCGGGTACCGCGGCCCGGATTGCCACTGCGATGCACGGGACCTGACTGTGCAGACCGCCCACCACCACCGGCATCCCCTCCAGGGCATGGGGGAGGTCGGGATGGTGTTCCTCGGCGCTGCCGGCATCCACCTGGAGGCTGGTGTAGCGCAACTTCATAATGTGGCCCGGGCCGGGCTCATGAAATTCCTGGCGGGCCAGATTCCAGTGCACGATGTGCCAGCCCCCGGTGCCGAGATGAAGGTCCACTGCGGTGGTGTTGAGCACGACGGAGTCGCCCACCGCTACCGAGCCGGTGAGTTGGGTGAGCACATAGGCCCGCCCGCGGTCGGTCTCCACGCGCTGGAGACCCGCCCGTTCCGACAGTAGGCCCGTCACTACCCCGGTACGGAAGGAGGGCATAGCGCTAGAGCGACGCGATGAGCTTCTCGACGCGCTCGTCGCGCGACCGGAACGGGTCTTTGCACAGGACGGTGCGCTGGGCCTGATCGTTGAGCTTCAGGTGTACCCAATCAACCGTGTAATCCCTCTTGCGCTCCTTGGCGCGTCGGATGAACTCACCCCGGAGTCGAGCCCGCGTGGTCTGCGGGGGCGTCTCCACTGCTTCGTCGATGGCGGCGTCAGTACAGGTGCGCTCCACCATGCCCGCATCCTGCATCTTGTAGAAGAGTCCCCGAGAACGACTGATGTCGTGATACTGCAGGTCGATCAGGGCCACTTTCGGATCGGTAAGGGCTACGTCGTGCTTGGCCCGGTAGCCCTCGATGAGCTTGTGCTTGATCACCCAGTCACATTCGCGGTCGAGGTCCATCGGATCGCGCTCGATGGTGGTCACGCAGTGCTCCCACATCTGCAGAGCTTGTTTCTCTTGCGCCGTGAAGTCTCTCGTCTCGGCATACTTGAGAGCCTTGGCGAGATACTCGCTCTGGATGTCCAGCGCCGACAACTCCCGACCATTGGCGAGGCGGACCTTGCGGCGACAGGCGGGATCGTGACTGATTTCGCGAATGGCCCGGATGGGGTTCTCGAGCGTGAGGTCTCGTAGTACCTGGCTGGGATCCTCCAGCATCCGCAGCAGAATCCCGGTAGCACCCACCTTCAGGAAGGTGGCGTACTCGCTCATGTTGGAATCGCCCACGATGACATGCAGGCGCCGATACCGCTCGGCGTCGGCATGAGGCTCGTCCCGAGTGTTGATGATCGGCCTACTGCGGGTGGTGGCCGAACTCACCCCCTCCCAGATGTGCTCGGCGCGCTGGGAGATGCAGTACATCGCCCCGCGAGCGGTCTGCAGCACCTTCCCCGCCCCGGCGTAGATCTGCCGAGACACGAAAAAGGGGATGAGCACCTCGGCGTAGTGACCGAAATCATCCCGTCGGGAAGTGAGGTAGTTCTCGTGGCAGCCGTAACTGTTGCCCGCTGAATCGGTGTTGTTCTTGAAGAGGTAGATCACCCCTCGGATTCCCTCCTCCTCGAGGCGTTGTTCGGCCGAGGCCAGCAACTGCTCAAGGATCCGCTCCCCCGCTTTGTCATGGGTCACCAGGTCCAGGACCGCGTCGCACTCGGCAGTGGCGTACTCCGGGTGCGACCCGACATCGAGATAGAGCCGAGACCCGTTGGCCAGGAACACGTTGCTGCTGCGGCCCCAGGACACCACTCGACGGAACAGGTAGCGGGCCACCTCATCAGGGCTCAAGCGCCGCTGACCCCGAAAGGTGCAGGTCACCCCGTATTCGTTCTCCAGTCCGAAGATCCGCCGCTCCATGCGGTCAACCTAACCGGGGGGAACCTCCGGCAGTGAGCATCCCAGCGAGGTCGCGGTCGTCGAGGCGACGAAAGGCCCGACGACCGTTCCCGCGAGCCAGAACGGCCACCTCGAGCTCGGGGGCCGTGAGGGTGCGATCCGGGCCGGCCAGCGCCGACACGGCGGCGTGCAGCGCTCCGGCGAGATCAAGCCCCGGCTCGAAGGCCGCTTCGAGGCGGCTGCCGATGGCCTCGGCATCACCCCCGATCACGCTATAGCGGTCCTCATCCACCACGCTGCCGTCGTAGAGGATGTGGAAGACCTGGTCGGCCTCTGGATCGAGACCCACCTCAGCCACCAGGATCTCCACCTCCATCGGCTTCATCTCGTGGGTAAAGATCTGCCCCAACATCTGGGCGTAGGCATTCGCCAAGCTCCGGGCGTCCACATCCTCCCGGCTGTATTGAAAGCCCTTGAGGTCGGCGTGACGGACGCCGGCTATCCGCAACTGGTCGAACTCGTTGTACTTCCCCACCCCCACGAAGGCGATGCGGTCGTAGATTTCGCTCACCTTGTGGAGCGTGGCCGATGCATTTTCCGCCGCCACCAAAATCCCGTCGAGGTAGAGCACCGCTACGGCGCTGCGGCCCCGGGCGATCCCCTTCCGGGCGTAGTCGGCCCGATCCTTCATCACCTGCTCGGGCGCAACGTAGAAGGGCATGCTCATGCCGACGCACCTCCCGTAACAATCGCCTCAACACAACTGCGCAATTCGGCGTCATCCACCTGCTGGTACCCCTCGGCAGTGATGGTGGCCACAACCGGAAAGATGCCCCGGACCAGGTCGGGGCCGCCGGTGGCCGAATCTTCTTCCGCGGCGCGATACAAGGCGTTGACCACTAGATCGATCGTCGCGGCGCGCGACAGATCAGGGTGGAACCCGAGTTTGACCACGGTGCTGGCGTGGAGGCTGCCCGAGCCGGAGGAGACGTAGTCGGTCTCTTCGTAGCGGCCGCCGGTCACGTCGTACTGGAACAGACGGCCGATGTCTCTGCGCTGATCGAAGCCTCCGAACAGCGGGACGACCGCTAGGCCCTGCATCGCGGCAGGAAGGTTGCTCCTCACCATTCCGCTCAATTGGTTCGCCTTGCCCTCCAGGCTGAGGACACTGCCTTCCACCTTCTCGTAGTGCTCCAGTTGGAGTTGAAACAGCTTCACCATTTCGATGGCGGGCCCGGCAGCGCCCGCGATGGCCACCCCACTAAAGCGGTCGGCGGGAAATACCTTCTCCATCGTTTTGTGGGAGATGAGGTTTCCCGATGTGGCGCGTCGGTCGCCTGCCATCACTACGCCGTCGGCGTATCGCACCCCAAGCACCGTGGTGCCATGAGTGATGGTGAGGTCGTGGCCGCCAGTGGGCAAGGCGTCAGTGGCGCGCACGCGGCGGAGAAGATCGGCAAAACTGGGCCCGGGATCATCCGAGGCGGAGAAGATCGGCAGCGTCATACGGCCGCAAGGCTAGTCAGGCTGACCTGAACCCGGTGCCACGTTTCCGTCCCCCCCATCAGGCCGGGAAGATTCACTCCCCACCCTTTTGCACATAGGACTTGACGAACTCCTCGGCGTTGGTTTCGAGCACCTCGTCGATCTCGTCGAGGAGGTCATCGAGCTCCCCCTTGATCTTCTCGCCGGATTCAGACGTGGCCGGGACTGGCTCCACGACCTCGTCGGACTTGGTCGGCGCCTGCTTTTTTATCTGTTCACGTTCGGCCATGGTTACCTCCTCGTCCTACTGCTCAAGTTTCTGGAGTAATTCGGCAGCACTATCGCAACTATCGATGAGGCTACCCACATGAGCCTGAGTTCCTCGCAGCGGTTCCATCATTGGCACCCGCCGTAGCGGATCCCCGCCGATATCGAACACCAGCGAGTCCCAGTTGGCGGCCACCACGCTCTCCGGCCAGCGCTGCAGACACCGGCCCCGGAAGTAGGCGCGAGTGTCCAACGGAGGATGTATCACGGCGGCTTCAACCTCCGCATCGCTCACCATTCGTTCGAGGCCCACCCGGGCCGCCAGGGACTTCTCGGGCCGCAGATCGTGGTACTGGAGATCCATGGCGGCGAGGCGGGGGTCGTCCCACGAGAGATCATGGCGCTCCCGATAGCCATTCAAAACTCGTTGTTTCGCCACCCAATCTACCGTGGTGACGAGCGAGGAAAGGTCTGATTCGAGGCCCGTGAGCGCCGCTTCCCAGCGTCGCAACACCTCCTCGCCCACCTCCTCGCCCCCGATGCACGCCAGGCCCCGCTCCTGGGCATAGAGGCGGGCCCGCCGGTACAGCTCCCATTGCGCTTCCAGGGCCGTGATCGCGGTGCCATCCACCAGCTCAAACGGCCGCTGCAGGGTCAAGTCGTAGGACACGTGACGCAAGGTCTGGACCGGCCGGGCGGGGAGGAGATCCCGCGAGAGCCAGTCGTCTTCGATCATGCACAACACCACGGCGGTGGTGCCCACCTTCAGGAAGGTCGCCACCTCCGAGAGGTTGGCATCCCCCACGATCACATGCAGGCGACGGTACTTCTGATGATCGGCGTGGGGCTCGTCGCGGGTGTTCACGATCGGCCGCTTGAGGGTGGTTTCCAGGCCAACCTCCTCTTCGAAAAAATCGGCCCGTTGCGTGATCTGGTAGGGCACATCGGCGCTGGTGAGACCCGGGGCCTCGGTACCAACCTTGCCGGCGCCGGTATAGATCTGCCGGGTGATGAAGTGCGGCATCACCTGAGCCACGATCTGGGCGAAGGGCACCGCCCGGTCAACCAGATAGTTCTCATGGGTGCCGTAACTGTTGCCCTTACGATCCGAGTTGTTCTTGTAGACCACGATGTCCTGGCCATCGGGCAGCAAGGCGGCCGCCGCCAGCATCGACCGCTGCAAGATGCGTTCGGCCGCCCGATCGAACACCACGATCGACCGGGGGTCGGCACATTCGGGGGTCGACAACTCGGGGTGGGCGTGGTCGACGTAATAGCGAGCACCGTTGGTGAGCACCACATTCACGAGGTGGGTCTCCACCTCTGGTGGAAACTGCCGCTCGATGCTGTAGCCCCGGGCATCGTTCCCGGGGTGCTCGTCTTCGAAGTCCCATCCGGTGCGCGGTGCCGACGACGCCGTGCCCGACCGGGCCAGTTCCTGGATATACGCGTTGATCAAGACGGAAGAAGCTGCGATCGGGTTCGACTCGCCCCCCCGCATGATGATCCCGTACTCGGTCTCCACACCAAGCACCTTGGGAATCGCCACGCTTCGACCCTAGCCCTGCCCTACCGAGGCCCCGGCGCCAAAGAGCCGCCGATCAGAGATATTGGCCGGTGGTAACCCGCTCGATGGACCGACCGCCGCTCGGGGTCTCGTCGCTGGTGTGTTGCACGATGGTGCGCACGTAGACGATGCGCTCGCCCTTTTTGCCGGAGATTTTGGCCCAGTCGTCGGGGTTGGTGGTGTTGGGGAGATCCTCGTGCTCCTTGTACTCCTGATGGATGGACTCCATGAGATCCTCCACCCGAATACCGCGAGTGCCACCACTCAGCACCCGCTTGATGGCCAATTTCTTGGCCCGCCGGACGATGTTTTCGATCATGGCCCCCGAGGAGAAGTCTTTGAAGTACATCACCTCCTTGTCGCCGTTTTGGTAGGTGACCTCCAGGAACTGATTGGCCTCATCGGTGCGGTACATCTCCGCCGCGGTCGCCTCGATCATGGCCTGCACCGCCTTGGCCGGATCGCCACCCCCGAGGCCACTGACGGTGTCCGCGTCGAGCGGGAGATCGGTGGTGAGGTAACGGGCAAAAATCTGAGCGGCGGCCTGTTCGGTGGGGCGTTCGATCTTGATCTTCACGTCGAGGCGACCAGGTCGCAGGATGGCGGGGTCAATCAGGTCCTCCCGGTTGGAGGCGCCGATGATGATCACGTTCTTGAGCGTCTCCACACCGTCGATCTCCACCAGGAGCTGCGGCACGATGGTGCTTTCCATGTCCGAGCTGATCCCGGTGCCGCGGGTGCGGAACATGGAATCCATCTCGTCGAAGAAAATGATGACCGGCCAGCCCTCTTCAGACTTCTCCCGGGCCCGCTGGAATACCAGACGAATCTGGCGCTCCGTCTCCCCCACATACTTATTGAGCAACTCGGGGCCCTTGATGTTGAAAAAGTAAGACTTGGCGGTGTCCACGCCAGTGGCGGCGGCCACCTTCTTGGCCAGGCTGTTGGCCACGGCCTTGGCGATGAGGGTTTTGCCACACCCTGGCGGACCGTAGAGAAGAATCCCCTTGGGGGCGGGGAGTTTGTGCTCGGCGAACAAATCCTGATGCAGGAAGGGCAACTCCACCGCGTCGGCGATTTGTTCGATCTGCTGATCGAGACCTCCGATGTCCTCGTAGGCGATATCGGGCACCTCTTCCAGAGCCAGATCCTCCACCTCCGGGCGCGGCAACTTCTCCAGCACAAGACCCGAGCGCGGGTCCAGTAGCACCGTGTCGCCGTTGCGAAGTTTGACGTCGCGTAGATCGTCGAGGAGTTCCACCACCCGCTCTTCGTCGGCACGACCCACGATGAGGGCGCGCCGCTCATCGAGACGCTCCTTGAACACCACCACATCACCGGTCATATCGCCGGCGCGCGCTAGGACCACGTTCAACGATTCATTGAGCACCACCTCCGAGCCACGCGGTAAGGGGTCGTTGCCCAACTCCGGATGGATCGCCACTCGTACCTTGCGACCCCCCGTGAACACGTCGACGGTTCCGTCCTCGTTGTGGCCCACGATGGTGCCGTAGCCCGATGGCGGCTGGGTGAGTTTGTCCACCTCGTCGCGTAGCGCGGCGATGTGGTCGCGCGCTTCGCGCAACGTGTAGGTGAGTTTCTCGTTCTGCGACACCGCTTGAGCCAGTTGCCCCTTCGTCTCCAAGAGACGCTCCTCGAGGGTGCGCACCCGCTTGGGGGCATCTTGCAGACGCCGCCGCAGGGACAGCACCTCTTCCTCGAGGACTCGAGCACGTTCGGTCAGTTCGGCCAGTTCGGCCTCACCGCTACTCAGTTGTTCGGATTCGTCCACGGGACCACCTTCCAACTATCCCTACCCGGCCGAACCTACACCGGCCGCTTCGCCCCGCCATGCACACCCTGGCGCCGGTCCCGGCCCCCGGCGTGGGCCTCACGGGGGGGGTGCGCCGTGTTTATTGTTCTCTCCGATAGCATACGATGCATTCGTCGAGCGCTTTGAGGTATATCCCCCATGAAGGTCTGGATAGATCAAGATCTCTGCACCGGAGACGGTCTTTGCGAAGAGATTGCCCCCACCGTGTTCACTCTCCTCGACGATGGTCTGGCCTACGTCAAAGACGGCGAAAAGACTCTTTCCGATCCCGGCGGGGCCGAAGGCATCGCGGTGGTACCGGCTGGCCAAGAGGAAGCCACCATCGAATCCGCCGAGGAATGCCCGGGCGAGTGCATCTTCATCGAGGTGGACTAACCCCGGCCCCAGCGCACGGGTAGGCTCGTCACCGTGCCTGATTCACCTATCGCCACTCGCGGACGGCCCCCATGGCCCGCCCTCGCTTCCTGCCCGGGGCTGACGCCCGGCAGGGCCTTGTCGCGCTCGCACTGAACTCCTCCACTTCGCTCATGGCCGGGGCAGTACTCGGCTCCCTGGTGGGAACCTTCGAACGACGCCCCGGCCTGCTCGTGCTGGTACCAGCGGCCATTGGCTTGCGCGGCAACGTGTTCGGCTCGCTCGGCAACCGGGTGTCTACGTCCATCCACGCCGGTCAACTCCAACTGCGCTTGCGCCGGTCCAGCATGTTGGGCCAAAACGTGCTGGCGGCCGCCGCCCTTACGTTGGGGATGTCGTTTCTTCTCGTCGGCGTAACGGCCCTGGTCACGGTGGGCCTCGGTCTCGCCCCCACCATCGGCCTCGCCGACCTCACCGTGGTTTCCGTCGGTGGCGGCCTGCTGGCCTCGATTCCCGTGCTAGGGGCCACCCTCGGCCTCGCCGCGGGCGCGGTGCGCTTTGGCTGGGACCTCGACAATGTGAACGCGCCCCTGGTTTCCACCCTCAGCGATGTGCTGACGCTGCCGGCGCTCTACCTGGCGACGGGACTGTTGGGGTACGGCCTGGTGACCACCGGGGCGGGGTGGACGTTGGGGGCATTGGCGTGCCTGGCGCTCCTGGCGGGCATTCGATCACCGCTTCCCGAACTGCGGAGGATCGTCCGATCATCGGTCCCCGTACTGATCTTCGCCGGGGTGGTGTCGAGCGTGGCGGGGGTGGCCCTCGAGGGTCGTATCGCCATCTTCACCGCCCTGCCGGCCCTGCTCATCCTCGTGCCCGCCCACCTCGCAAGTGCGGGTGCCCTCGGGGGCATCCTGTCGGGTCGATTGTCGAGCCAACTCCTGTTGGGCCTCGCTCCGGCCACCGCCATGCCGTCTCGGGCGGCGAGGGCCAATATGGGGTTCGTGGCCGCGCTGAGCCTGCCCGTGTTCATCGCCAACGGTGTTGGGGCCTACGTCGTGGCCGGCCTGCTGCGGCAGCCCACCCCCGCCTTGGGCTCCCTCGTGTTGGTGTCGGTCCTGGCGGGCGCCGGTGCGATGGTGGCGGTGATCACCGTGACCTATTACGGGACCATTGCGTCGGTGAGGGTCGGGGCCGACCCGGACACCTACGGCATCCCGATCGTGTCGTCCTCGGTGGACCTCATCGGCACTCTCACCCTCATCGTCGCTATCGCCGTGGTGGGCTTGGGCTAACTGGTCTTCGGGTTCAATCCAGGCACGGCCCCGTGCTCACCGGCGCCCGCCGCGCCTCCGCCAGCACATCGCGTACCTCCGACATGGCCAACCCGTAAGCCACCCCGGAGCGGTCCGGCGCAATGGCGAAGGCCACCCCCACGACGGCTCCTTGCCCATTCACCATGGCCGCCCCCGAATCGCCCGGACGTAGCGTGACGGCGAGCACCAGAATGTCCCGGGTGGTTTCCTGCTGGTCATAGATGTCTCTACCCGTGGCGCTGACCACTCGGCCCACCGAGAACGGGGCCGCCCGCAGCGCCCCGCCCCTGGGGTGGCCGAACACCGCCCCGAGGTCACCTTTCGCGGCATCGCCCTGCGCCAACGGTGGTCGGTTGAGGCCCGGTGCTCGAATCACCGCCAGATCGCGCTCGGGATCGAAGGCCACCACCGCTCCGGTCACCTCCGAGCCGTCGCTGCGCTGCAGGATCATCCTGTCTCCACCGGCCACCACATGAGCGTTGGTAACCACGAGTTCGTCGCTCACCACGAAGCCGCTGCCCTCCCGAACACTCCGGCAGGCCGCCGCCGAAACCTTCACCGTGGAGGGGACCACCAACTCAACCGTGGCGGCGGCAATGTTGGCAGTGCTCGGCGGTGGACCGATGCCGGGCGCGGGGGTGAAGACCTCGAACACCTGCGGGAACTGATCCTCGTCCACCAAGCGACGAAGGGTCGCCGTCGCCTCGGGTGGATCCGGAAGGTGCTCCCCGACGGCGCGGGCCACCGCCGAGGTACGCACCTGGCTCGACACCCTTCCGGGCACGTCGGCCATCACCGGCAGGAGCACCCAGATGACCACCACCACCCCAACGGCCGCCACGGCTCCCCCCGCCAGGCGGTCCGTCTGACGCACCGCCGAACTCGGGAGGGCTCTGCGTAGACGGGTTCCCCACCACAATCCCAACCCCTTGCCGACCCACCCCAAGAGCAGCACCACGCCCAACGTGACGAGCAGCAGTTCGAACGAGGAACGCTCCGTCATGGCCTCCAGGAGACGGGGAAGCACCCGACCCGCCACCACCAGCCCCACGAGCAGGCCGACCCACGAACTCATCCGAGCCAAAAAGCCGAGTCGGTAGCCGCTGACGAGGGCTGCCCCCAAAAAAAGCAGAACGAGGAGGTCGAGAAGGTTCAGATCGGGGGTCCCAGGAGTCGGGCATGGGTGAGGAAACCGGTGTGCGCCACCATCCGATGATCGGGCCGCACCGAGAGACCTTCAATGTGCCAACCGCGCTGCAGCACCTCGATGGTCTCGGCCATACCGAACTGGCTCTCGACCAGCATCTCTCGCAACTGCACCGCTTGGGTGATCTGGGGTGTGTAGGCCACCAGTAGCCCCCCCGGATGCAGGGCCCGAGCGGCGTGTTTCACCACCATCCACGGCTCGGGGAGATCGAGCACGATGCGATCGAGATCGGTCTCATCGATGCCGTCGTAGCAGTCGCGCTGCTCCACCCGATACCGCCCCAGCACCTCCGGCCCGAGGAACTCCGTCACGTTGGCTACCGCCCGGGCCGCAAAATCTTCCCGCAGTTCGTAACCAACCACATCGGCGCCCGCCCGGAGCATCGTCATCGACAAGGCCCCTGAACCCACACCTGATTCCAGTACCCGCACCCCGGGGTAGATGTCGGCGATCATGAGGAGGGGGCCGAGGTCCTTCGGATAAATCACCTGTGCTCCGCGCGGCATCTTCAACACGAAATCCGAAAGGGTGGGGCGGATGGCCGTGTACATCATCCCGTGGGTAGATCGAAAGGCGTTGCCCTCATGAGCGCCGATGATGGCATCGTGACCAACGATGCCCGAGTGGGAATGGAACTCTTTGCCCACCGCCAACACCAGCATGTAGCGACGCTTCTTGGTGTCGATCAGAAGCACCTGTTCCCCGGCTCTGAAGAGCCCGCTCACGGGCGCCGTCCGAGTTGCACGGGGACGCCGGTGGCTCGCTCCGCCAGTTTACAGAAGGCACATACCTCGCCGGGGGTGGGCGCCCCACATCGCTCGCAGGCGGTGAGTTGGCGCTGTTCCGCCTCGGCCTCGGGGGTGAAACGCGCCGAAGCGCGCGCCAGGAACCCGAAGTAAAAGTCGTGTTTCGAGCCCGGCGAGGTGGCCTCGATGGCGTTGAGGGCTTCCTTGTATCCGAGGTGCTTGTTACCAGCGGCCATCGGACACTCCTCCACGATGTAGTCGATGCCTCGCAGCACGCAGTACGCCGCCATCTCTCGCTCGCCGAGACGCACCAACGGCTTCACCTTCTTGGGGAATCCGTGGCGAGCGGGGAGCACCGGCAGTTGGCGACCAAGGTAGTCGGCTTGCCAATGCAGCACGTTGCCGAACAAAACGGCGGCTTCATCGTCGAGGTTATGGCCGGTAACCACTACGTCATAGCCACCGGATCGGGCCGCCTCGTCGAAGAGATGTCGCTTCGACAAGCCACACGCCGAACACGGCACCCGCTTGGCGGCGGCGGCGCCGGTGGGGATGTCGAACCCGTGATCGCGGGGAAGATCCACCTCCAGGAGCGACAGGCCACGCTCGTCGGCAAAGGAGCGGGCGAACGCACCGGAGGAGTCGCTGTAGTCGCCAATCCCCAGGCCCAGGTAGAGCCCATCCGCCTGATAGCCGAGTTGAAGGAGAATGTCCCATACCGCCAGCGAGTCTTTTCCCCCCGACACGGCCACCAACACACGATCCGTCGACGACAGCATCTGGAAATCTTTGATCGCCCGGGCTACTTGGTCTCGGCAGAGCCGTAGAAAATGCTCGGCGCAAAAATTAGCATTGGCCCGTCGCACGTTGATCACCGCCGGACCTCGGCACACGGTGCACTTCACACCGCACCCCCGGAGATCACCGGACGGATTTCCACCTCATCGCTGTCGTTGAGGAGGGCATCACCGGGAACGAGGGTGTCGCCCACGATCACCAGCACCGTGTCGCGGTGCAACCCGAGACGATCGAGCAAGGCGTGCACCCGGACGGGGCCTTCCATCACCACATCACGCGTGGGATTGCGGAGGCGAACCTTCATGGTTCGTGGGTGATCAGCAGTGCCTCACCCGGCCGCAGTTCCTCTCGTAACACCACCGAACGTCGCGCCGAGCGCTTCTGGTAGGAGCGTAGGAGGTACACGGTAATCCACAGGCCGGTACCGACCGACCGGATGCCGGACCACCGGGCGCGCAGAGCGAGACGCTCAAGCAGGGCGAGCAGCAGCATCAGATGCGGCGGACCTCAACCACCGTGGCGCGTCCTCGACCCTTGCGTCGGCCCCACAGGAACACGGCGGCCAAGACTCCCGCCGCCACCACAATGCCCACCGTCACCAGCGTATTGGTCGCCGACTGGCGGGTGTGGTTGACCCCGCCGCGCAGCTCCCTGAATTTTGCCTCCAAGTCGGAACGTTCGATGGGGCCCGGGGTAGTGGTCGGCGCGCTCATAGGCCTGGTCCCTTCCGTTTCGTGATTCGCCAGGTAGCCAACGCCAACAGCATCAGAGCCACCAGCACGATGATGAGATACGGAACCCAACTGAGGTTGCCGGTGAAGGTCGTGCCGGTTTCGGTCTGGAGCGCCCGCAGACCACTCAACAGCAGCACCACCGCCCCGATACCCAACAGCAGCGACCCCGCCAGGCCGTAACTGAGGTAGCGCCACAATCCCTTGAGGGGATCGAGGGTTTCCTGCTTTGCGTACGAGGTCGTCAACTCCCACAGCTCAGTAGCGACCTCGGGAATGGTCTTCGACGCGTCGTTTGTCCTAGCCACGAAGCCTGGACCCTACTACTCCCACCCCGGAGCCCCCAGACGCAACTCAAGCACTTCGATTTCTTCGTCCAGCATTCGGCTCAGGGTCGCTATTCGCTCCTCGGGAGAGGCGGCTTCCAGCAGACGCTGCCGGTCGAGGGGACCGATCGGGGCCACCGCCGCCGCTTGGTAACTCACCAGTCCCGGGTCGCTCGTCAGTTCAATAGTGGCCGGGGCGGTGGTGTCGCCGGCTTCAGCGGCCAAAGCCAACGCTCGGCGCAAGCGCGCCAGCATCCCCATCCGCTCCTCCTCGCCGTCCACCGCCGGGTCGGGGTCGGTCCAGTACGCCACATCGGCAATCGGATAGGGGTCGTCAGGCCACCAGCGGGTTACCCGAAAGCGGCGCACCCCCACCGCCATCACCGCCCAGCGACCCTCGGGAAGTTCCGCCGATTCCACGATGCGGGCCAGGGTGCCCACCTTCGTGCGCACGTCATCCCCGCCCACCTCCGAGCCGCGCTCAATGAGCACCACTCCAAAGATTCCGTCGTCGGCAAGGGCATCGCGCACTAGTTCGAGATAGCGCGGCTCGAACACGTGTAAGGGCAGACCGACGGAGGGTAAAAGCACCGAGCCGAGCGGAAACATCCGACACCGCTCGATAGCGCCCTCATCCTCCATCTGTCATGCCCCTGTGCCGTCCTGGCGATGACGCACATGACGCCACAGGTGATCGAGAGCCGTGACCGCCCGGTTGGCGGTGGGGTAACAGATACGCCCGCTGGCCCGCACGGCGGCGGGGCCGGCGTTATCGGGGTGGGTCACAGCTAGTTCAGTAGCGGTGAGCACGGGTTTGGCGTACCGCTGGGATGCATCGGCCGCCGCCTGCGCAAAGCGAGCGTCTTGGCGCTCGTGATAGCTGACGATCCGCTCCAGGCCATGGTCGGGGTAAAACGGGCCGCTGCGCATCAGCGCCGCCTGGTTCGACTGGATACCAAGACCGAGGTACACGACGGCATCCACCTCGGGGTGCCCCACGATGAGGTCGATGACCTCGGGGATGGTGTCACGGGTTTCCGCACCGGCGAGGTCGACGGGATTGTTCCGGCTCCAGCGCGGGGGAAGCCGCCCATCCAATGCCGCTCGCAGATCCTCGGGCAGGGGCGCCAAGATGAGCGAGGACCGGGTGATCGCATCGGCGGCCACCACGCCCCACCCCCCGGCGGTGGTGAGCACCACCACCCGGTTTCCGCGGGGCAAGGGCTGCGTGGCAAAGGTGGCGGCCACCTCGAAGGCCTCCTCGATGGTGGCAGCCCGGGTGATCCCGGCCTGGCGACACATACCATCAAACACCCGGTCATCTGAGGCCAGCGAACCCGTGTGGGATGCGGCCGCTCGTTGGCCGCCGGCGGTGGCCCCGCCTTTCACGAGTACCACGGGCTTCACGGCGGCCACCGCCCGGGTGCGTTCGTAAAAGGCGCGTCCGTCGGGCACCCCTTCCACGTAGGCCAAGGCCACGGTGGTCACCGGGTCGCTGGCGAAGAACTCGAGGTAATCCGGGATGGTCACCTGGGCGGCGTTGCCGGCCGAGACGGCGCGGCTCACCCCCACCCCGGTTTGCACGGCGTAGTTCATGAACGACGAGATGAAGTTCCCCGATTGCGAGGCGATGGCGATGCCTCCCGCCGGCGGGTACGGGGCCACGATCTGTGCGCAAAGTTGGGCCGGGGTCGACACCACGCCCTGCCCGTTCGGTCCGGCTACCAGCATCCCCAGTTCCTCGGCGAGGGCCACCAACTCGGCCTGCAAGGCTTCGCCTTCCTCCCCGGCTTCGCCGTACCCCGCCGAGGCCAGGAAGGCGGCTCGGATTCCCTTCCCCGCACAGGCGCGCAACAACTCGGCGTTGGCGGCGGCCGGTGTGCAAACAAAAACGAGGTCGATCACCCCGTCGGGGAGATCCTCCAGCGAGGCCACGATCGGGATGCCCAGTACCTCCCCGGCCTCGCGACTCGTGCCGTACACACCTCCGGCGTAGCCCGACGCCACGATGTTGTGGAGCGACACGAACCCGAACTTGCCGGGATGGGTGGACACCCCCGCCACCAGCACCGCCCGCGGCTCGAACAGGGCCCGAAATCCCTCGGCGTTCACCGCCCCCATCACGCCACTTCCAGTAACGCATCAACCGCCACGGGCTGACCATCCACCACGATCAGCGGGTTCAGGTCGGCGGCCACGATCGTCGGATCGGC
Source organism: Acidimicrobiia bacterium (assembly GCA_009694375.1). NCBI lineage: Bacteria > Bacillati > Actinomycetota > Acidimicrobiia > Acidimicrobiia bacterium. The sequence goes on along the minus strand of SHVB01000004.1, from coordinate 80,765 downwards.
TACGGCCGCCGCCGATAGGCCCACGATCACGTCCACCAGTGCTTCGCGATCAACGGCGGGCTCCCCCCGAAAAGGGCCGAGCAACTTCTGGGTGGCGAGGTCGTCGATCATCGACGCCGCGTCACCTCGAGACACCGGGACGAGCCGAAAGGCCACGTCGGCCACCGCCTCGGCGAGGATGCCCCCCACCCCCAACATCACCGTCATGCCGAATTGGGCATCGTGGTGCAGGCCGGCAATGAGTTCTCGCTGGCCCGAGAGCATCGGCGCCACCAAGAGATGCACCTCACCATCATCAAGGGTGGCGGCAGCCAGCAGCGAGGTGGCGGCCTCCTCTACGGCAGCCGCGTCGCCCAAGCGCAGGCGCACCAGACCGCGCTCGGTCTTATGCGCGATGGTGTCGCCCCCCAACTTGAGCACCACGGGATAACCAAGGGTGGTCGCGGCTGCCGCCGCCTCGGTGGCGGTGGTCACCCTGCGCTCGTCGGGGAAAGGGATCCCGTAGGCGGCCAGGCGCGTTTTCGAATCGGCCTCGGAGAGGGTGGGCATGAGGCGTACGGTAGCGGCCGTGAAGGCTGGGCCCTGCGGGATGATCGAAGGTTTCTACGGCCCACCGTGGTCCTGGGGGGCGCGCACCGCCCTGGCGGACCGCTACGCCGCCGAAGGGTTGGCGGACTACATCTACGCACCAAAGGACGATCCGAAACATCGGGAGTTGTGGCGGGTGCTCTACGACACCGTCGAGTTGGCCGCCTTTGCCCGATTCGCCGAGCGCCCCCACGGACGCCTGGGGTTCGCTATCTCGCCGGGACTGTCGATGGCCTACGACGATCCCCATGACCGCGAGGCCCTCGGCGGCAAGGTGGATCAGGTGGTGGCGGCCGGTGCCACCCTGGTGTTGTTGACCCTCGACGACATCCCCTTCGGTGGCGAGGCCCAAGGCCACGCCCACGCCCGCCTCACCACCTGGCTGCACCGTCATCTCGGTTCCCGAGCCGAGGTGGCTCTGATACCAACCGAGTACGTCGGTGTCGCCCGCTCGCCCTACCTCGATGCCCTAGCGGCCGGAGTACCCGAGGAAGTTCCCATTGGGTGGACCGGGCGTGCGGTGGTGAACGACACCATCACCGTGGCCGATGCCGAAGCTCGCGCCGCCGCCCTCGGTGGCCGGCGCCCGTTGCTGTGGGACAACTACCCGGTGAACGATGCCCTAATGAGCGATCGGCTCTTCATGGGGCCGTTGCGAGGTCGCCAGCACGGCCTCGTCGATGCCTGTTCGGGCTATCTGGCCAACCCGATGGTGCAACCCATCGCCAACTACTTACCGCTGGCCTCCGTCGCCGCGTTCGTTCGCGGTGAGGATCCCATCCTGGCTTGGCAGCAGGAGGCCGGAGCCCTCGGGTGGCTGACGTTCGCTCAGGCCTGCGACAGCGACACCGCCGAGGGCGTGGTGGACACAGCCGCGATGGGCGACCTCAACCCCGCCCGAGCCTTCTTCGAGGCCGCCGCCGACTGCACGGCCCCCGGGATCGAGGACGAGGCAGGGCCGTGGCTCATACAGATACAGCGCGATGCGCGCCTAGCCCTGAGGGCCCTGGCGGTGATCGAGGGCGACCGATCGGTGGAGACCATCATGGCCATGACGGCGCGATGGCAGGCCTCACGGCGGTCCCCGGTCAGTGTCTTTGGTCCCCGCTGCTCCATTCGCCCCGTGATCACCCAGGCCCACGACGGCACCTGGAAGGTGGATCCCGCCGCCTTCACCGTGGATGCCAACGCCATCGACACCCTCGTGGGTCTCGCCCTCGCCACCCTTTGACGCAGGGGCCCTAGGGCTCCAGTGCCGCCCGAAAGAACTCGCGGAAATGCTCCAAGCGAGCCGCCAGCGCGTCGTCCGACAGTGGGTCCCGAGCGAGCACTCCCCGCCAAAACGGCACGTCGGAGAAGTACCCCATGATGGCGCTGGTGCCGGTGATGATCAGCTGTTCCGGATCGTGCTTTCGGAAACGGCCGGCACCGATCTCGCTTTCAAAGAAGCCCACCGCTCGATCAAACAGGGGCTTCAACACGGTGCCGAGGTCTACCCCCAGGTGGCCCTGCCCATCCAGCGCTTCGCGACGCATGATCCTCACGAACTCTGCGTTGTCGGTAAAAAACTCGAAGGCCGCGGTGACGACATGATCCAGTTTGCTCCAGCCGGCTTGATCCTGCTCCGCCACCGCTGCCTCTACCCGCACGATGAAATCCGCCAGGGAGGTTTCAAACACGTTGCGGTAGATCGCCTCTTTCGAAGCAAAATGGTGCAAGAGGCTGGGCTTTCGCAGGCCCACCCCCGCGGCGATGTCGTTCAGAGAGGTGCCGTCGAAACCCTGCTCGGCAAAGCACCGACGAGCCTCCAACAAGATGGCCTCACGGGTAGAGATGACCACGTCGGGTTCGGACACGCGCCTGACGCTACCGCCCGATTGCTCTTGTAGGGTGCTCGATGTGACGACGTCGGATCTTGACCAGCGAGCCATCAATGTGGTGCGGGGTCTCGCCATGGACGGCCCCCACGCCGCCCGTTCGGGCCACCAGGGCACCGCCATGGCGCTCGCCCCTCTGGCCCACGTGTTGTGGACCCGGGTCATGAAATACGACGCCAGCGATCCCCACTGGCCTGATCGCGACCGCTTCGTACTTTCCATCGGCCACGCCTCCATCCTGCTGTATTCGATGCTGCACCTCACCGGCTACGACCTGAGCGAACAGGACCTGGCGGACTTCCGCCAGTGGGGCAGCAAGACCCCCGGTCACCCCGAACGGGGTCACACCGACGGTGTCGAGGTGACCACGGGGCCCCTGGGCCAGGGCCTGGGGAACGCCGTGGGATTGGCCATTGCCGAACGGCAACTTCGAGCGCGCTTCGGGGAGGACATGGTTCACCACCACACCTGGTGCCTGGTGGGCGACGGTGACCTCTCGGAGGGTCTGTCGCACGAGGCCGCCTCGCTGGCCGGTCACCTCGGCCTCGGTGGGCTGATCTGCGTCTACGACGACAACCACATCTCGATCGACGGGCCCACCGAGCTATCCCTCAGCGATAGCGCCGCGGATCGCTTCCGCTCCTATGGATGGCACGTGGAGGAGTTAGGGGAGGTGGCCGAAGATCTCGACGTTCTCGAAGCCGCCCTGCGCCGCGCCGCCGACGTGGAAGACCAACCCTCGCTGTTGGTACTGCGCAGCCACATCGCCTATCCCTCCCCCACCCGCACCGACGATCCGGCCGCCCATGCGTACGCCCTTAAGGCCGAAGAGATCACCGCCGCCAAGGCCGTCATGGGCCTCCCCGACGAGCCGTTCTTCCTTCCCGAAGACGTGGTGATGCTCTACCGCCGCGCCGGCACTCGTGGCCGCGAAGAGCGCGACGCGTGGACCAAGCGGGTGGAGGCCTTCGGCGGGGACCGGGTGCTCTACGACGACACCCTGGCGGCTCGGGGTTGTCTGGGCTGGGAGACCGCCCTGCCCTCGTGGGAGGTAGGAGCGTCCGTGGCGACCCGGGTGGCCAGCGGCGCCGTCCTGCAAGCCCTCGCCGAGGTGGTCCCGGCCCTCCTCGCCGGTGGCGCCGACCTCACCAGTAATACCGGAACGGTGCTTGAGGGCCACGGTGTACAAAGCCGGGCCGATCCCGCCGGCCGCCAGTTGTACTTCGGGGTGCGCGAGCACGCCATGGCCGCCACCATGAACGGGATGGCCCTGCATGGTGGTGTCGTCCCGGTGGGCGGCACATTCCTGGTGTTCAGCGACTACAACCGTCCCTCGATCCGCCTCGCCGCCCTTTCCCGGGCCAAGGTGATTTACTCCTTCACCCACGACTCGGTAGGAGTGGGCGAAGACGGGCCCACCCACCAGCCCGTCGAGCAGTTGGCGGCGCTGCGGGCGATCCCCGGGCTTCGAGTGATCCGGCCGGCCGATGCCAACGAGACCGCCGAAGCGTGGCGGCTGGCGTTGTCCCACGATGGGCCCACTGCGCTCATTCTCTCCCGCCAGGACCTCCCCGTGCTGCCCGGCACGCGGGGCGGGCAGCTCGACCACGGGGCCCGCGTGCTGCGAGCCGTCGACGCCGCCGACATCGTGCTGGTGGCTACCGGAAGTGAAGTACACATCGCCATGGCGGCGGCCGACCGGCTCGCCGCCGAAGGCATCGAGGCGCAGGTCGTCTCCCTCGCCTGTTGGGACCTGTTTGCCGAACAACCCGACCTGGTGCAGGACGCCATCTTGCCCCCCGAGATCCCGGCCCTGTCGGTGGAAGCGGGCACGTCGTTCGGGTGGGAGCGATGGGTCGACGACAGCGTCGCCATCGACGGGTTCGGTGCCTCGGCACCGGGGGCACGGGTGCTCACCGAGTTCGGCTTCACCGCCGAGCACGTGGCCTACCGCTCTCGTCAGCTGCTCGCCGACCTAGACGACTTCACATGAGCCATCCCCCCGACCTCGGCGATCTCCACACCCACGGGCAGAGCCCTTGGATGGACAACCTGCGGCGGGAATGGCTTACCAACGGCGAGTTGGCCCGTTGGGTGGAGCGCGGCATCCGTGGCCTCACTTCCAATCCGTCGATCTTCCAAAAGGCCATCAGTTCAGGACACGACTACGACGAGCAGTTTGACGACCTGATCCGCCACGGTTCGTCGGTCCTCGACGCCTACTGGGATCTGGTCACCACCGACATCAACGGTGCACTGGCGCTCCTCCGACCCGTCTACGACGCCAGCGACGGTGTCGACGGCTACGTGTCGGTGGAGATCGCGCCCGCCTTGGCCCGCGACGCCGCCAGCACGGAAACGGCGGCCCGACGGTTGCACGAGCGAATCAACGAGCCCAACCTCTACGTGAAGATCCCCGGCACCACCGAGGGGATCGCGCCGATTCGGACGATGATCGCCGAGGGTCGCAGCATCAACGTCACCTTGATCTTCAGCCTTGAGCGCTACGCCGAGGTGATGGAGGCCTACCTCGCCGGTCTGGAACGGGCCGAGGGGGACCTGAGCCGGATTTCCAGCGTCGCCAGTTTCTTCATCTCGCGGGTAGACAGCGAAGTGGATCGCCGGCTCGACGCTATCGCCACACCCGCCGCGCTCGCCCTACGCGGCCAGGTGGCCATCGCCCAGGCCCAGGTGGCCTACGCCGAGTTCCGAGCCACCTTTCAGGGCGAACGCTGGGAGGCCCTCGTGGCCCGGGGGGCCCGCGTACAACGGCCCCTGTGGGCCTCTACCTCCACCAAGAATCCGGCCTACCCCGATACTTGCTATGTGGATGAACTCATCGGGCCCGACACGGTGAACACGATGCCGGAGGAAACCATCGCGGCGTTCCTCGATCACGGCCGAGTGGAGCGAAGGGTAGATGCCCACCCCAACGCGGCACGCGAGGTTCTCGCCGCCGCCGAAGCCGTCGGTGTCCACCTGGCCGATGTGGGCGAGGTGCTGGAAGCGCAGGGAGTGGCCTCGTTTGCCAAAGCGTTCGACGACCTCATCGGTGTTCTCGAGGCTAAAGCCGTCGAAACGACCACCCCCTGACATGTACGGGGAACTTGCGGTGGTGGATGACGTGCCCGGAGAGTTTGCCGAACGCGTGATCGAAGCCTTCCAGTCCCGTCCCCAGGAGACCTTCTCGTTTGCTGTGTCCGGCGGCGAAACCGCTCGCCTTTGCTACGAGCGCCTCGCCGATGAAGCCGGATCGCAAATCGATTGGTGGAAGGTGAACATCTACTGGGGCGATGAGCGGTGCGTCCCCCAGGAGTCACCTGATTCCAATTACCACCTCGCCCGCACCGCCCTTCTCGAACCGGTGGGGGCGGTGAACGCCACCTTCCCCATGTTCTGCGATGAGGGTCCCGACCCGTACCAACTGCGCCTCGGCGAACTGGGCCACCTCGACCTCGTACACCTCGGCTTGGGCACCGACGGCCACACGGCCTCACTGTTTCCGCGATCGACCGGCCTGGAGGCCGACCCGGGACGCCTCGTGGTGATGAATATCGACCCGACGGGAAACCATCCCCACCGGCGGATGACCCTCACCCAGGCCGGGATCGCCCGGGCCAACCTGGTGCTGGTCACCGTCGTCGGTGAAGCCAAGCGCGAGGCCCTGGCGCGCGTCGTGGCCGGCGACCCCGATTGCCCCGCCAGCCACGTTCGTGCCCCGCAGGTGATCTGGATCGCCGATCCGTCGGCCGCCGGGCCACCCGCCTAAGGGAACGGCGACGATAGGGTGCGCCCATGTCCCGGACGGCCCAGCACCACGCGGAACTAGCCCGGCGGCCCCTCCCGGACCTGCTGCGCCAAGCCCAGGCTGTGCGCGACCAAGCCCACGGCCGTCGAGTCACATTTTCGCCGAAGGTATTCATCCCGCTCACGATGCTGTGTCGCGATCGGTGTGGCTACTGCACCTTTGCCCAACCGCCCGCCCGGTTGGCCTCGCCCTACCTCACCCCCGAACAGGTCTTGGCGATCGCCACCACCGGTGCCCGTGCCGGCTGCCACGAGGCGCTCTTCACCCTCGGGGAAGGCCCCGAGGATCGCTATCCGATTGCCCGCCAGTGGCTTCACGAGCACGGCTATGCCTCCACGGTGGAGTACCTCATCGCCATGGCGCGCCTGGTGTTGCACGAGACGGGGTTGCTTCCCCACGCCAATGCCGGGGCGCTCACCAAGGCTGAGTTGGCGAGTCTGCGGTCGGTTGCCCCCAGTCAGGGGATGATGATCGAGTCGTTGCGAGCGGACCTCGATTGTCATCGCGGCGCCCCCGATAAAGACCCGGCCCGCCGCTTGGCCACCCTTGAGGGGGCGGGCGAACTGGCCATCCCCTTCACCACCGGGATCCTCGTGGGAATCGGAGAGACCCTCTCGGACCGCATCGAGGCGCTGGAGGCCATTGCGGCTTCTCACCTCCGCCACGGCCATGTCCAAGAGGTAATCGTCCAGAATTTCCTGCCCAAAACGGGCACCGCCATGCACAACGCCCCGGCCTGCCCCCCCGAGGACTACCAACAGGCCATCGCGCTGGCCCGTCTCATCCTCCCGCCCGACATCCATCTGCAGGCCCCCCCCAACCTGTCCGACGACTTTGCCCCCCTGCTCGCGGCGGGGATCGACGACTGGGGTGGCGTCTCTCCTGTCACCGCCGACCACGTCAATCCCGAGCGCCCCTGGCCGGGCCTCGAGCGGCTGCGGCAGGTCACCGAAGAGGCTGGCTTCATGCTCGCCCCGCGCCTCACCCTCTACCCGCCTTTTGCTCTCGACCCGTTGCGGTGGCTGAGCCCGGAGACCCGCTTCGGCGTACTCGATCGAAGCGATGCCGAAGGTCTGGCCCGCGACGACCCCGGGTCGGTGTTTCCCGAACAGATCAAAGCGGCCGTAGAAGCCGGTACCGGGGCCGAGGTCGTGCAGATTGGTCGCCGTAACACCGCCTGGTACTCCGGTGCCCCGGTGGAGCCGGTCCATCTCGTCCCGGCACCCGGTCGGCGCGGCTGGCGCGGCCCGGTGGGCGAGATTCTCGACGGAGTCCTGTTGGGCCAGGAGGTCGGCGAGGACGAGATCACCACGCTGTTCTCCGCCCGCGGCAGCGAGGTGGCGGCGGTGGCGGAGGTCGCCGACGATCTGCGTCGATCCGTGGTGGGCGGTGTGGTCACCTATGTGCGCAATCGCAACATCAACTACACCAATGTCTGCACCTTCAAGTGCCGTTTCTGCGGCTTCTCCAAGGGTCCGCTCTCCCTCAACCTGCGGGGAAAGCCCTACCTCCTCACCCTCGAAGACATCCAGGCTCGCGTGCTCGAAGGCGTGGCCGCCGGGGCCACCGAAGTGTGCCTGCAGGGTGGCATCCACCCCGACTTCGACGGCGATTACTACATCGATGTGGCCCGCGCCGTCCATGACGTCGCCCCCCAAATCCACATCCACGGTTTCACTGCGCTGGAGGTAACCGAGGGGGCCAAACGCCTCGGGGAACCGCTCGCCGACTATCTCAAACGCCTCATGGCGGTGGGTCTCAAGACCCTCCCGGGGACCGCCGCCGAGATACTCGACGACCCCGTCCGTGCCCTTCTCTGCCCCGACAAGATCAACACCGAGGAATGGCTCGAAGCCCACCGCACCGCCCATCAGGTCGGCCTGCGCTCCAATGTCACCATCATGTTTGGGGCCATTGAGCAACCGCGCTCCTGGGCCCGCCACCTCGTACGCACCCGGGACCTCCAGCAGGAGACCGGCGGCTTCACCGAGTTCGTCCCCCTGCCCTTCGTGCACATGGCGGCACCGATCTACCTACAGCACAACGCCCGCCGGGGCCCCACCTTCCGCGAGGCGGTGCTCATGCACGCCGTAGGGCGGATCGCCTATCACGGGTGGATCGACAACATCCAGGTGTCGTGGGTGAAGATGGGTCATGGCGGTGCCGCCCAAATCCTGCAGGCCGGAGCCAATGATCTCGGTGGGACGCTGATGGACGAAAACATTTCGCGAGCGGCGGGGGCCAGCCACGGAACCATGATGGATGAAGATGGCTTCCGGGCCTGGGTGGCGCCTCTCGGTCGGCACCTCGAGCAGCGCACCACCTTGTACGGCCGTCCCGAACGGGCCGACGCTCCCTAGCGCCCACCGCTCCCTCGTTCATGTCTTCCGGCCATGATGATCTCGTGCACGCCTGGCCCCGGACCAGTGGAGCGAACCGCTTGGCGGATTAGTCGAGATCGTGATGGCGGTCGGGTTCTTGCAGGATGCCCACCGCTTTCTCCACCGCCCGACGGGCCCGGGCCATGCGTTTCTCGTCCACGGGAAGTTCGTGGCCGCCCGCATCAATACTCTCTTTCAGTCGCTGGATCGACAGGTCGGCCAACTCCTCAGAGATCGCTTCGAGGCGATCGCGAATGTCATCGAACTCACCGGCCATCGCGTGGAGCGTAGGGCAGTAACCTCCAGAGTCCCCGACCAGGAGCGACCATGCCCGACGACATCCACGAATTGGTGAGTTTCGAAGACCCCGACCTCGACCGCACCTGGGTGTTCGACATCACCTTCCTCACCAGTGGTTGGCGGTGTGTCTTTGGGGATGGCTGCCAGGGGGTGCTCACCGAAGCGGCCCCGGAGTTGCATCAGGGCTGCTGTAGCTACGGCGCCCACTTCGTGGACGAAGCCGACGAGGCGAACATGCTCAGTTACGTCGACCGCCTCACTCCTGAGCTATGGCAGTTCCATCGCCAGGGCCACCAGAGGGGAACCACCAAGACCAGCAAGGCCGGTGACATCACCACCCGACTGGTGGATGGGGCCTGCATCTTCCTGAACCGTCCGGGCTTCGAGGGAGGCATCGGATGCGCGCTGCACACCGCCGCCCTGGCCGCCGGCGAACGGCCCCTCGATTGGAAGCCCACCGTGTGCTGGCAACTTCCGCTTCGCCTCGACGACCAAACCGAGGACGATGGCCATGTCACCTCAACGCTGCGGGAGTGGAAGCGCCGCGACTGGGGAGACGGCGGCGTGGAGTTCCACTGGTGGTGCACCGAAGATCCTGACGCCTTCGTCGACCATCAGCCGGTCTACGAGACAATGCGCGACGAGATCGTAGAAACCGTCGGGCAGAGGGTCTATGACATGTTCGTCGAACATGTCTCGGCCCGAGGCACCGAGCAGTACCTACCTCACCCCGCCCTACGGAAGCGTTGAGGCGACGAGGACCTACTGCGGATCCGCCAGCTCGGAATCTTCGTCGAGGGCACCGTACTTGCGCGCCAACTCGGCGTAGTGGTCCTCCTCTCCGTCGTTATTGTCACTGTCGTTATCGTTGGTCTCGGAACGCCCCGCCTCATTACTGAACAGGAAATCCGGACCGGACTGTTTGAGCTTACGGGCTTCTTCGAAGCGCCGATGGCGTCCCTTTTTCACGGACGGCTCCCAGACTCGCAGGGGTGATGGACTTCCACCCTAGCGCGAGGCCACCAGGATCGCCCACCCCGGAATGCACCCTCTAGGATTCGCCCGGTGAAGGACTCCCCCCCCCACCCGTGGTGGCGCTCCAGCGTGGTGTATCAGGTGTACCCCCGCTCCTTTGCCGACTCCAACGGTGACGGCGTAGGCGACCTGGAAGGGATTCGGGCCCGCCTCCCCGACGTGGCCTGGCTAGGCGTGGACGCCCTGTGGTTATCGCCCTTCTACCGCTCTCCCATGCACGACTACGGCTACGACGTGGCCGACTTCTGCGATGTCGACCCACTCTTTGGCGACCTAGCCGCCTTCGACCACCTCCTGGCCGACGCCCATGCCCTGGGCCTGCGGGTGGTGGTCGATCTCGTGCCCAACCACACCTCGATCGACCACCCCTGGTTTCAGGCGGCCCGACGCAGTCGTCTCGACCCGAAACGGGACTGGTACGTCTGGCATGACGGCGGGGGCCCGACGGTTCCGCCCAACAACTGGCGCGGTGCCTTCATCACCGACGGCGCCGCCTGGAGCTGGGACGAACCCACCGAGCAGTGGTACCTGCACCAGTTCCTGCCCGAACAACCGGACCTGAACTGGGCCAATCCCGCCGTGGTGGAGGCCATGCACGACGTGATGCGATTCTGGCTTGACCGGGGCGTCGACGGCTTCCGGATCGACGTCGTACATTGCATCGGGCGCCATCCCGCCTTCCCCGACGACATCCCGCCGTGGTCGGAACTGCCGCACTGCGTCTCCAACGAGCACGCCAGCACCCACGAGCACATCCGAGGGCTACGGCGGCTGGTCGACAGCTACCCCGGCGATCGGGTGATCGTCGGCGAGACGGCGCTGCCCGGCACCCGCTGGGTGGCCCCGTACTACGGCGACGGCGACGAACTGCACCTGGCCTTCAACTTCGCTACCCTCCACGCCCCGTGGGACGCAGCCGCCTGGCGGCATCGAATCGAGCGCATCGAAGAACTACTCGACCCCCGCGAGGCCTGGCCCACCTGGGTGCTGTCCAACCATGACGTGCCCCGCCATCGCACCCGCTACGACGGCGCCGAAAGCCGCGCTCGCGCGGCAGCGGTCGCGCTGCTGACCCAGCGCGGCACTCCGTTTCTCTACGCCGGGGAGGAACTGGGGTTGGAGGACGCCATCGTGGCCCCGGGCCAGGTACGTGACCCGGGCGGACGCGACGGCTGTCGGGCCCCGATTCCCTGGACCACCGCCGAGCACCACGGCTGGGGACCCGATCCGTGGCTGCCCTTTCCGCCTGATGCCACGGCTCGTTCCGCCCAGGCCCAGCGGGCCGATCCTGCTTCGGTACTGCACCTCTACCGTCGGCTCCTGGCCGCCCGCGCCGCCTCGCCGGCTCTCCAGAGTGGACAGCAGGACCTCATCGATACCCCGGCGGGCACGCTGGGTTGGCGGCGCCACACCCCCGGCGACGAGCGCACCATCATCATGAACATGAGCGACGACCCGATCCGCGTGGAGCACCCCGGCATCGTGGAGGTCTCCAGTCATGGCGGAGGCGAGGGCCAACCCTTCGCGGGCACCTTGGACCCTGATCACGCCGTGATCCTCCGCCCCTAGAGGAGGGAAACGAATCCTCTACTCGACGAAAGAGATTCCGGACCTCGCCTCGAGCACGAGTCGGCCTTGGCCATCGACCGCCAGCGAGGCTTCGCCCGCCGCCAGCGCCCGGATGGGTTCCCCCACGGCGTCGTGTCGCCATCCGGCAGCCAACCGACCACCCTCGCCCATGAGCAGCGTTTCGACATCCGACCGCGTGGCCAGGATGGCCGGGTCGATCTCGAGATCACGGGCCCGTTGGGCGGCCCATGCACTCACCAGCGACGCCGTGGCCCGCCGGGAGCGGTCCACGCCCTCCACCGGGGGCACGAGCACGGCGGCGAGATCCAACGACTGACCTTCCGCCACCACGGTAAGCAACTCCTGGCCGGCGTTGCCCTTGCGCTTGCCATCCTCCAACCCCCGCACTCGACGCAGATCATCGGGCGACTCGGGGGGACGCTGGGCCATCGACACGAGCGCCAGATCGGCCAGCAAGAAGCGCACCGGCCGGTCGAGGTCGGCCGCCCGCCGCTCCCGCCATGCCGCCAGCACCTGGGCCACCGCAGCAGCCCGTCCCCGTAGCGACCGAGCCTCTTTGATCCTCCACCAAGCCCGCTCGGGTTCCTGGCCGCTGGTGGGCCGCACGCGATGCAGCTCACACTCGTCCTCGGCCCACTGCAGACGGCCCCGCTCCACCAACTTCGCCACGATGCGGTGATGGAGTTCGTGCAGGTGGGCCACGTCTGACGCCGCGTAGGTGATGGCCTCCGCCGCCAACGGACGGACCATCCAGTCCGTGAGCCGATCTGCTTTGGGCAACTTCACCCCCAGTTCGCCCTGCACCAGCGCGCCGAGACCCACGCTGGCGTAGCCCACGAAACCGGCCGCCACCTGAGTGTCGAACAGCCGGGAGGGCAGTGTGCCGCAGACTCGCACCAGGATTTCCAGATCCTGACTAGCCGCGTGCATCACACACAGACCCGGGCCGGCCAACACACGCGCCAGCGGGGCAACATCTACCGCCAGAGGGTCGACTACCGCGATCCCGTCGGGCCAGGACAACTGCAGCAGGGCCAGCCGGGCGTGATACGTGCGCTCGCGATGAAACTCGGTATCGAGCCCGTAGACCTCCACCGCCGCCAGGGTGTCAACCAGGGCGACGAAGGCATCGGGGGTATCGATCCAGACGTAGTCGACCGGGGATTCGTCGCTCACCCGGGACTGGTTTCGTCGCCGCCGCTGAGAGTGGGCAGGCCCGCATCGATCCAGCCCAGGGTGCCCCCGGCCACATTGACCGCATCGATTCCATGGGCCCGGTAGTGCTCCACCGCCTTGGCGCTGCGGCCCCCTCGGGCGCAGATCACATACACCGTGGCCCCGGTGGGTACCTCCGACATCCGTTCCCCCACCATGGCGAGGGGGATGTGCACCGCCCCAGGAACCCGGGCCTCGGCGTACTCGTCGTCCTCCCGCACATCAATCAGCGCTGCACCGAGGCTCCGCTGCTTGGCCAACTCGGTCACATCAATCTCCGGAATGTCCATCTCCCCCACGCTACCTGGCTCTCGCGCGGTCCCCGGGAGGTCGGCGGGTGTGTCGGCATCGGCGAGCGCGGCCGGGGGCAATCCGTGGAGGTCAATGCACGACACATCCCTGGCGGCCCGTTTCAACGATCCCACCCCTCGCGATCGGGCTTCCGCCAGCGCAGGTAGCGCTTCAATGCGCCAGGCGGCGTGCGTCCACTGGCGATGACCCGCCACCAGCGGTACCGCGAGCACCACCCCCGGTGCGCTCGATTCGAGGGCGGCGACCGTGGCGGCCATGGCGATCGGATCGGGGTGGGACAGATCACACGACACCACCAACACCACCGGCGCCGAGGCCACCCGAAGGGCGGTCAACGTGGCGAGAAAAGGGCCGGCGCCCACGTCGTCGTCGGGCACCACCACGAGACCATGGCTCCCCAACGCCGGTGCGTCACCGCCCACCGCGTACACCTCCTGGGCTCCCGCCGCCCACAGCGCATCAGCCACCCGGGCGGCCATGGTCACACCATCGATTGTCACCAGGGCTTTGTCTCGGCCCATTCGACGGCTGGCTCCGCCGCAGAGCACCGCCCCGGAAAACGACACGCGATGACTACGGCGCCGGGGGCCAGGTGGGGTCGAGTTGCCGGAGGAAATGGGCGCATCGCTCCGCCTCATCGGTCTCGCCGATTTCGGCGGCGGTGCGCTGCAGTCCGGCGAGGGCCCGCAGAAATCCACGATTGGACTCATGCTCCCAGCGGACGTACCCACTGCCGCGCCACCCGTTGGCTCGCAGCCGATCCAAACCCCGGTGATACCCCACTCGATAGGCCGAGTACGCCTCGATCACATCCCGTCCGGCGTCGCCGAGCCGAGCCCACCCGTCCAGAAAGCGTGGCCATTGCGCCACCGCCGACGCGATAGCGGCGCGACGATGGGGCTCATCAAGCGCCAGCGCATCGGACAAGGCCCGAAGGCGCTCATCGGGCTCGGCGTCCAACACCGTCTCGGGGGGACCAGATGGGGTGAGGGTTACGTCAGCCATGGGCTGCACTCTACCGATCGGTCGGCATGAGACCGTGTTCCGTGCTCGCCGCGCCCCGGGGCCGAGCGTCGCTCGGCAGCGGGCCGTTGTCATCAACGAATCCATCGAGAAAGGCGTCGGTCGCAGCATGGGAACGGGCCATCATGTCCTCACTGTGGGTGAAGTCGTTGAAGCGCAGCGTTTGGGTAGATCCCGTAGGAAGCACAATCGCCTCCACCTCCGACGGCAGGTTCTCGAGGTCGCGTTTGAAGCGATGGTGGCGGGCCAGCCAATAGGCCTGCACCGCCACATCGAACGGTCGTTTCGGTTCGGGGCGCGGCCGGTCGATGGTGCCGCAATGCAAGACATAGATCGTGCGAGCGCCCAGTTCCACCGCCCGACTGATCGGAACATCGTTCACAATGGCGCCATCGAGGTAGCGAACACCATCGATCACCACCGCTGGCAACACGGCGGGCATGGCCGCCGATGCCAACAGGGGATTTACGAGGGGGCCATTGGAAAACCACACTTCCCGCACCCCGGCCACGTCGGTGGCGACACACTGGAAGCGAATGGTCAACTCCTCGAAGGTGTCGTGCTGCAGGATCCCCTCCAGCATCCCTCGCAGCCCATCGTTGGTGTCGATGGATTCACCTCGTCGGGCTAGGGCAATGGCGTGGGGAAGCCAGCCCGAGGGCACGAACCCGGCGGTATCGAGTCCTCGCCAAATCTCCTCGAGGCGTTCAACCCCCTGGAGCGTTGGATCCTGCGCGTACACCGCTCCGTTGATCGCCCCGATGGAGCAACCGAGCACCAACTCAGGGTGAATCTCGTGCTCCAGCAGGGAGCGCAACATCCCCACCTGCACGGCGCCCTGGTTGCCACCCCCCGACAGCACCATGGCCACCGGTCCGCTCCGCCGACGGAGAAGGTCACGTAACTTGCCCATACCTTCGTCACGGTACCCTCGCCCCAATGTCTCTGGCGGCGATTCCTTCGTTGTTGAACGACCATCTCCCTGCCGCGGGGGTGGCCACAACACTGATGGTGGCCACGGTGCTCTTCCGCTTGATCGCTAAAACGGCCATTCGGCTCATGGTGCTGGCGGTGCTGGCAGCGGTGGCTGCGTTCCTCTACTTCAACCAAGCCCCGTTGCGGACTTGTGCCCGCACCTGTGCGTGCGTCGTGGTCAACCAGGAGATCACCGTGCCCGCCTGCTCCGCCGACGAGGGGAGCTAGCCCGGTGGTTCGACGAGCGCGACGGCGCGCCGGGTCAGGTCTGCCAGCGCCCCTGGGTGCGTGAGGGCCACGCCATGACCGGCACCCTCCACCTTGTGTAGTTCGCCCTTCGGGGCGCGCTCGGCGAGGTGGCGGGTGCCTGCCTGGTGGTGGGGGGCCGACTCGGTGCCGTGGGCCGCCACCACCGGAATGACCAGTTCTTCTGCCACATAGGGAGCTGGGCTCGGGGCCCGTACCGCCCGCAACTCCGCCACCAGCGCCGGACCCTCAGCGCGTCGTTGCTCGCGGGTACCCAGGGGAAGGGCCTCCCAGCGTTCGTCACCGATCATGCGCCGCATGAATCGCTCGGCCGCATCAGCCGGATCCACCTCGGCACTCATGGCCGCGCTGCCGGCGGTCACCGACGGCCAGGATGCATCCCACGGCATCGGTGCCTCATAAGCAACCACCGCCAGAGCCAAGGATGGGTGGCGTTGCGCGAAGGCCAGCGCCACCACCCCACCCAGGCTGTGTCCAACCAGCACCGATGGCGTCTCCCCCACGATCTCCGCCAGATCATCGACCTGATCGTCGAAGCGATCGCTGGGTCCTACTGCTATTGACCGGCCGTAGCCGCGGCGGTCGTAGCGCACCACGTGGAAATCAGCCAAGAGACGGCCCGTACGGGCGAAGGCGGCGGAGCGGTCCAAGGATCCGTGCACGCACACCACGCGCCACGCGCCCGGCGATGCCCCATGCTCAGTGACGAAGAGGTGCCCCATGGCGCCACACGCTAGAACCCTCACGCTATGGAGTTGCTCCTCATCCGCCACGGACTCCCGCTTCGGGTTGACGAAGGCGACACCACCGGCCCCGCCGACCCCGCGTTATCGGACGTCGGCCTGCGCCAGGCCAGCGATCTCGCCGCCTGGCTGGCCTCGGAGCGGATCGACGCCATCTGGTGCAGTCCGATGCGCCGAGCGAGGGAAACCGCCGCCCCTCTCGCGGCGGGCCTCTCGCTCCCCATCACCGTTCACGATCACCTCGCCGAGTTCGACCGAGACGCCGGCAGTTACATACCGATCGAGGAACTCAAGGCGGCCAACGACCCCCGCTGGTACGAACTTCCCGAGCGTCCCGAGCACTTCCGGGATGAAGTGGTGGGGGCAATGGAACGCATCGTCGGAGCTCACGGAGGCCAACGGGTGGCGGTGATATGCCACGGCGGCGTGATCAACGCCTACGCCGGACACGTACTCCACATTGACGAGCCCCTCTTCTTCCTCCCGGACTACACGAGCGTCAGCCGCGTGCTGGCGGCGAGCACCGGCGAGCGGAGCATCGGCTCACTCAACGAAACACCCCACCGCCGTTCCCTCTAGCGGCGCCGCGATCTTCCCGTTAGTTGCGCGGCACCTGCGACCACGGCAGCACCTTGTCGGTGCGCACGTCGCCGGGGAGGCCGAGTACTCGCTCACCCATGATGTTCTTGGTGATCTCGGTAGTACCGCCCTCAATGGAGTTGGCGCGGGTACGCAGGAACGCCTGCTGCGGGCTTCCCCAGCGCATGGCGTGCGTGGCCCGCTCCATCGGATAGCCCTCCGGCTTGAGCATCGCCTCCGCCCCCATGATGCCCATCATGAACGCCGTGATGTCCTTATTCAGTTCGGCCGACAGCGCCTTGCCGATCGCCCCCTCGGGGCCGGGATCACCCATGGCACGTTTCTGGCTGGCCCGGATGTTGGTGAGGCGCAGCACCTCGGCGCGGGCCCACAAGCGCATGAGCGGATCGCGCTTCACCGGATCGGCACCATGAACCTCGAAGAGGCGCACGGCCTCGCCGATGAACCCCGCCCCTTTCGCCGGGATGCCGCCACCAATAGCCACCCGTTCGTTCATCAAGGTGGTGAGCGTGACGCCCCACCCTTCCCCCACATCACTCAAGCGCTCGGCATCAGGAATCCGCGCGTCGGTGAAGTAGACCTCATTGAACTCGGCCTCACCGGTGAGTTGAAAGAGAGGACGAACCTCCACACCAGGACCGTGCATGTCCACCACGAAATAGGTCATGCCCTTGTGTTTGGGCGCATCGGGGTCGGTGCGGGCCACTAACATCCCCCACCGGGCCAGGTGCGCCAGGGTCGTCCACACTTTCTGCCCGTTGATGATCCACTCGTCACCGTCCCGCACGGCCTTGGTGGCGAGGCTCGCGACGTCCGACCCGGCGCCCGGCTCCGAGAAAAGCTGACACCAGATCTCCTCTCCGGTGAAGAGTGGACGGAGATAGCGGTCCTTCTGCGCCGCCGAGCCGTGGGTCACGATGGTGGGCGCCCCCATTCCGTGCCCAATGATGTTTCGGTAGGCGGCGATCGGAGCCCCAGCGGCCAGCAGGGTCTCATTGATCGTGCGTTGCAGGCCCGGCGACAGGCCCAAACCCCCCTGACCTACCGGGAAGTGCACCCAACCCAGACCAAGATCGAACTGCCGACCGAGGAAGGTCACAACATCGGTGTCTTGGGGAGGGAACTCCGCCAGCAACGCTTCACACAGGGCGAGCACGGTGGCTTCGTCGGTTTCAGGCGCAGAAACATCAAGCGTGGTCATAACCCGACCTTACTTGACCCGACGGTCAAGATTCCTACGCTGGTCAATTGAGGCGAGCCCGTAAGCGGGCGGCGGCCCGGTGGTCGCGTTCGTCCGTGGACGCATCCAACACCACGGCCCCTTCGTCGAAGCGCCCCGACGCCCCCAGCAGCACCCCCAACTCGCGCCGTTGTCGATCCGTGGCGGAGGGAAGGCACAGCGCCAAGCTCAGCGACCAGCAAAGGCCGTGCCGATCCCCCGACCGACGGTAGGCCTCCGCCAGATTCCTCAACACGCGTTCCACCATCATCTCGGGCGTCGCGGTACCAAGAACATCAGCCGAGAAGGGCACCCCCGGTTGCAACTGGTGAAAAAGGTCGCGACAGCCAGCCGTGTCCAGTTCCCGGCCGCCGTTGAATGCGTCGATGTACCGGTCAACCTCGTGAGGCCGCCGCAGCAGGAAATGCCCGGGCATCGCCACCCCCTCCAGGGTCACGCCACAGCGCCGCCCTACTTCCATGACCACCGCCGCCAAGGTGATCGGAATCCCCCTCCGACGCTCCACCACTGCGGGCAGCATCGAGTTCTGTGGGTCGTAGTAGGTATCCCGATCACCACGAAACCCAACCTCATCGAAGAGCCGGGCCCGTAACCCCGCCAGCGAGCCGACGGTGACGCCAGCGGCCAGACGGTCCAAGCGCGCCCGTTCTGCGAGACGATCCAGCCCTGGAGTGGCATGGGCGGCGATCAGGAACAGGGCTTCGTCAAGCGGAACCGCTTCGTCCGTTCGGGCCATGAGGGCCGCAAACTCGGCGGTCTGATCTTCGGCCACCTCGTCAGGCTACCGGCGATAGGTTCCAGAGATGCGCTTCCCTGGAACCTTCGCCGCCACCCACCCCGAAAAGCCAGCCGTCATCATGGCCGGCAGCGGCGAGATCATTACCTACGCCCAGGTTGATGCGGAGGCCAACCGCCTCTCCAGGGTCCTGCGCTCTGCCGGCCTGCAACCGGGCGACCACATCGCGCTCTGCTTGGAGAATCACCCCCACTTCCTCAGTGTGATGTGGGGCTGCCACTACGCCGGCCTCTACTACACCGCCATGAGTTCCCGCCTCACCACCGAGGAGATGGCCTACATCATCGAGGACTGCGGAGCGCAGGGGTTCATCACCTCCCGACACAAAGCCGAACAAGCCAACGAACTGCAGGCGTTGATGCCCTCGGTGAAACTCCGCTTGATGCTCGATGGCACCGCGGCAGGCTACGAATCCTACGAAGCCAGCATCGCCACCCATTCCGCCGACCCGCTGGAAGAAGACCGGGTCGAGGGACAGGACATGCTCTACAGCTCCGGCACCACCGGTCGGCCCAAAGGGGTAAAGGTGCCGCTGCCCGGCGCCCCGCTGGGCGAGGGCAACGACAGCGTCGCCGGGTTGGCCGAAGGATTGTTTGGATCCAACGAGTCGACCGTGTATCTCTCGCCCGCCCCGCTCTATCACTCCGCCCCGCTGCGCTTCTGCCGCGCCACCCACCGCCTCGGTGGAACCGTGGTGGTGATGGAGCGTTTCGATCCGGAGGAATACCTCGCCCTGGTGCAACAGCACCGCGTCACCTTCACCCAAGTAGTTCCCACCATGTTTGTTCGCATGCTGAAACTGCCACCAGAGGTGCGCAACGCCTACGACCTCACCTCCCTACAGGTGGTGGTGCACGCCGCCGCTCCCTGTCCCACCGAGGTCAAGTTGCGCATCATCGAATGGTTCGGACCGATCGTGCACGAGTACTACGCCGGCACCGAGGGCAACGGTTTTGTGTATTGCAACAGCACGGATTGGCTCGCCCATCCCGGCACCGTGGGGACAGCCGTGCTCGGGAGCATTCACATCGTGGGCGAAGACGGTGAGGACGCCCCCACGGGTACGCCCGGGACCGTGTATTTTGGCGGTGAGGCGGCCGCCAGTTTTCAGTACCACAACGACGCCAAAAAGACAGCCGAATCGCGCGACCCAAAGGGCCGGGGCTGGAGCACCCTGGGTGATGTGGGCTACCTCGACGACGACAACTTCTTGTACCTAACCGACCGCCGGGCGTACATGATCATCGCGGGCGGTGTGAACGTGTACCCCCAGGAGGCGGAGAACGTGCTTGCCATGCACCCGAAGGTCAATGACGTTGCGGTGTTCGGCGTGCCAAACGACGACTTTGGTGAAGAGGTGAAGGCCGTCGTCGAACCCATCTCCATGGAAGCGGCCGGTCCGGAGCTGGAGCGCGAGTTGATCGCGTATTGCCAAGAGCATCTGGCTGACGTCAAGTGTCCGCGTTCAGTTGACTTCCGACCCGAACTACCCCGGCATCCGACCGGCAAGTTGTACAAGCGACTACTGAAGGACGAGTACTGGGCAGACGCAGGACGGTCGATCTAGTCAGAACGAGCAAATGGTGGAGAAACGGCGCGCCCGAAGTTGATGTTGGTGCCTGACCCCGCGCGACTTCGGGCTCTTAGATCTTGCAGGCGCCATCGGCCCGAACCTGCCAAGGCACCTTCGCACCGAGGTCGGGCAAGGTCAGGGTCACCTTTTGGCCCGCGCTGGCGGTGGCCAGAGCGATCCAGTCGTTCCCGAACCGTCGCACCTCCACGGTCCATCGGTCCTCGGCAGACCACAGGCGCAACGGGCCACCGTCGGTCGAGAGCCAGTCGATCGGCCCTCGGTCGAGGGTGCAGTCGGTCCGACGGCGGCTCCGTACCTGCGCGGTGGCCACGCCTTCGTCGATCAGCGCCCGGTCGACGGACTGGGGATCATCGCGGGGGCCGTGCCCGTATCGTCGCAGAAGACCGCGAATGTCTCTGGCCGTTAGTTCGCTGAACGCGGCACTCAGGCGCGTATCGTCGGGGACGACCTCCGGCCCCAGGGCCAGCACTCGGGTGTGCGCCCGGGCGTTGCGGTTGAAGAAGGCCACCTGAAACGATCGTTGCTCTACCTCGTCGCGCAACGTGACGCCACGCGCCGCCGATGCCAAGAGGATCAGGCAGGCAGCGGCGGCCATCCATCGGCGGTCGGTGGCCAGAGGCACGCGAGGGGGCCATTCGATGGGTTTCCGGGGCAACAATGCCAGCAGAACGAACCCGAGGGCGAGGAGCTGATAGCGAAAGTAGATGACCATGGCGGGCGACCCTCGTCCGTACGCGACACCGATCGCCCAGATGACGAGCGCCGTGGTCCACGCGAGGAAGTTGGCCGCCGATTCCATGCCCTGTCGAAGCCGCCACACACCCACCGCACAGAACAGCAGGGCGAGCGTGACCGCGACGCCCGGGATGCCCATGCTGAGGTGCTCGAATGGGGAGGCCATGACTTCGAGTGCGTGCTTCAGGACGTCGTCGAACGCCGGCCGAGTGGTGGGGCGAAACTGCGATCGCGTCCCGCGCGCGAGCAGGAACCACCAGGTGCCCCACGCGAGACAGGGGACCAGGACCACGATCCATCGCCGGCGATGGACCCGGGCACACGCGCTGTACACCACACACGCGCCAGCAACGGCCAGGCCACCGCCAGCCGCGCTCAACGACAGAGCGAGGCACGCCGCCAACACCCAGTCGGCCCGCCGACCACGGTGCCAGGCTGCAGAACAACCGATCGCACCGATGAGCACCAAGTAGTGGTTGAGCGACGAGGGGGCCAGCTCGGGGTGGGCGAGTCCCAGCATGGAGAGCGCCGCGACCGCGGCGAGCGGTGGGCCCAGCAAACGGCGGGTGGTGGCGAAGTACGTCACTGGGACCCCTAGTAGGCACAGCACCCCGGCAACACGAAACGGGCCGTAGGAGAACCCGACGACCTCGCTCAGCGACCGGTACAGCGCAAGGATCGCCAAGCTCAGGTGGTCGTTGTACGGCCGAACGATCCCACGAACCGACCCCGCCTGGAAGATCAGCCCCCAGTCGTCGCCTCGGAAGTAGGCGTTGCTCGTGTTGCGAAACAGGAGCACCCCAGCGGCGCCGATCACGATCGTGAAGACGATCTCGACGGCATGCGATGCCAGCTGTCGCCAGAGGGTTTCGCTCCGGATCGTCGCGGTGCTCTCCGGCATCGCCGCACGATAACCGCTCACCCTTCGAGGCGATCAAGGTATCGTGAGCGACACCAGAGTCTTTCCGGGTGGCCGGGCTCTCTTGTGGTTACCTTCGCGTTCAGCGCCAGCGATGTGAACGTGTACCCCCCAGGAGGCCGAGAACGTGCTCACCGTGCATCCCAAGGGGGTGGATGTGGCGGTATTCGATGGACGCCGCCGGCCCCGAACTCGAGCAGGAGCTAATGGGGTATCGCCAAGAATATCTGGGTGACGTCAAGTGTCGGCGTTCAGTTGACTTCCGACCCGAACTGCCCCAACATCCGACCGGCAAGTTGTACAAGCGACTACTGAAGGACGAGTACTGGGCTGCCTCCGGGCGTTCCGTCTAGGCATCCGATGGCATCCCGATCTCACTACCCCTTCCTCGACGGCGCACGACCGCTGGCCATTGCCCATCGCGGCGGTGCCTCCGAGGCTCCCGAAAACACGATGCCGGCGTTCAACCATGCCGTGTCACTCGGCTACCACTATCTGGAAACCGACGTCCATGTCACCGCCGACGGCATCCTCGTTGCCTTCCACGACGACCGCCTCGACCGCGTCACCGATCGCACCGGGCTCATCGCCGACTTGCCCTGGAGTGAGGTGCGTAAGGCCAAGGTGGACGGCCGTGAACCCATTCCGCTCCTGGAGGATGTCCTCACCACCTGGCCGGAAGTGCGCATCAACCTCGATCCGAAGCAAGACGATGTGGCTGCCCCGCTCGCCGCCGCCATTATCCGAACCAACTCCGTGGATCGCGTGTGTGTCGGCGCCTTCAGTGGCCGCCGCATCGCCAAGATCAAAGCACTGGTGGGCGATCGCCTGTGCACCAGCATGGGCCCGCGCGAGGTGGCGAGGTTGGTGGCGGTTTCGCAAGGCCTCCCTGGAGGTGGGAGCCATCTGGCACCCTGTGCGCAGGTACCCACCCACCAAGGTCCGATCCCCCTGGTCACCAAGCGGTTCGTGGCCGCCGCCCACCGCCGCGGGATCCAGGTGCACGTGTGGACGATCGATGATCCGGACGAAATGACCCGCCTACTCGATCTCGGAGTGGACGGGATCATGACCGACCGCCCGCAAATCCTCAAGAACCTGCTCGTCAGTCGGGGCACCTGGTCCTGACCTCACCGGGCGCCGCGGTTGCGGGCCGTTCAGTGGAAGCGGGGCTCCCGCTTCTCGAAAAAGGCGGTGGTGGCCTCCACCTGGTTTGGACTCCCGATCAGCGAGGCCATGGTGGCGCGTTCGTCGAGGAGTTGATCGGCCAGCGAACGCGTCCCCGACAGGTTCAGGAGGCGCTTCCCCTCCCGCAGGGCCTCGGGACTTTTTGTCACTAACTCCGCCGCCAACGCCATGGCGGCGCCATGGGGATCCTCCGCCAGGCGCGTTGCGAGGCCCAAGGCCACCGCTTCAGTTCCCGACACCATGCGTCCGGTGAAGGTGAGCTCCTTGGCCACGTCTATTCCCACCAACCTCGGTAAGATGACCGTCCCGGTCATATCCGGGATCAGACCCCACCGCGCCTCCAGCACCGCCAACTTCGCGTCGGGTGCCACCAGTCGGAGATCGGCTCCGAGGGCGATCTGCAGACCGCCTCCCAGCACGGCACCATGCAAGGCGGCAATCACCGGCACCCCCATTTCCTGCCACACCCACGCGGCCTGTTGACCAAGATGGGTGATCCCACCATTGGTCTGCCCGATTGCCATTGCCGGAGCCTCGCCCCCGGCGGGCTCGGGGGTGGCCATCGCCTGGAAACTGCTGAAGTCCAGTCCCGCGCAGAAACCCCGGCCCTGGCCCGAGAGCACGACCACCCGCACCGCCGGGTCGTCCTTCAGCGACTCCCCCGCCGCCACGATCCCCTGAAACATCGCCACATCCAGGGCGTTGAGTTTGTCCGGGCGGTTGAGCCGCACATCAGCAATACCGTTTTCCACGTCAATCAAGACTCGGTCGGACATGCCTGCAGCATGCCACCCACTAGGCACGCCTGTCGGTTTGGGGCACACTCTCCCCCGGTCGTTCCCTCGGCGCCATCAGGCGCTCACGTGCCGCCCCCTCATGCCCCTCCCCGTCTCCAGCCATATGTCGCGCCTGCCCCACCTGCCGCTCGCAGTGGTCTGCAGCATTCTCCTCGCCTCGTTCAGTTTGGCCCCCAACGTCAGCGCCAAGGAGGGCGAGCAGGCCCCTCAGCCCCCGTTTGACCCCGCCGGCATCGCCCCCCCTTCACCCGAACTCCCCGACCTCCCGTCGATCTCTCTCGAGTTGGCCAAGGTGCCCGTTTCGAGCCCCGCCTTTGACCGGGCCGCCACTGCGTACGCGGCGGTGGTCAACACACACTCAGCCCTCCAGGACCGCCGAACCGCGCTCGATACTTCAGCCACCGCGGCGCGGGTAGAGGGCTACCGACTTCAGGGCGAGCGCGGCGCGGCAGTGGCTCGCGTCGAGGGCCTCACCCGGCGCCTCAACGTCCTCGACGCGGCCATACGCGACATCGCCATCGGCGCGTTCGTGTCGGGGCGCAGCACGGAACGGATGGCCGAAGCCCTCACCTCACCGACCCCCGCCATCAACGAGACCGATCAGCGCGCCGTGCTGGGCCAACTCTCCATGGACGTGCTTCTCGCCGAACAACAGCGCTACCGCACCGAGATTGCTGCCGCCCAACAGCGGGTGGACAAGACGACCACCGCTCTCAGCGCTACCGAAGCGGTAGCGCTGAAGGCCCACCTCCAACGGACCGGCGCCAGCAAGGATGAATCGACTGCCGGCGAACAGGTCGCCACCGCCCGGGTGCCGTACGAACAGGCCCGCGTCCTCGCCACCGTCAAAGGGGTGGAATTTCCCCTAGTGGCGCTCGATGCCTACTACCGGGCGGCCGCCACGGAACGCGTGAGCCGTCCGGGCTGTCGGGTGCAGTGGTGGGGCGTGGCGGGAATTGCCAAGATCGAGGGCCGTCACGGCACCTACGGCGGAGCCTCCCTGGGACCCAACGGCGATGTCAGTCGCCCCATCATCGGCATCCAACTCGACGGCAGTCGATCCACCGCTGTCATCACCGATAGCGACAACGGCGACTTCGACGGTGATCCCATCTTCGACCGCGCCGTGGGACCGATGCAGTTCATTCCTTCCACCTGGCGGGCCTACCAATCCGACGGCAATCGTGATGGCGTCATGTCGCCGTTCAACATGTACGACGCCACCCTCGCTGCCGCCCGCTACCTGTGCACCGGCCAACGTGACCTGACCGCCGACGCCGGCCTTCGCCAGGCCTACTTCTCCTACAATCATTCCCAGCCGTACGTCGAACGTGTCCTTGGCTACGCCCGGGGCTACGAGCAACAAATCGATGTCCTCACGCCCTCCGACTGAGTGGGGACTGCACCGGGCCTGCGCAAGGAAATCGACAGCGGCCCCGCACTGCGGGGGTGTTATTGACAGCGCTGCTTCCCCGCTCCTACCGTCCAGCCATCGGTGTGACCAGCGTCACCGATTGTCGCCGCCCGCGGGGACGTAGTTCCCACACCCACGCTGCCAAACGGGGGAAAAACTATGACCAACTACCGCCACCGATCGTGGTGCCGGATGATCGCCCTGATGACGGGGCTGGTCTTCGTAGCAGCCGCTTGTGGCGGAAGCGACGACAGCGCCTCGACCACCGAGACCACCGAGACCGCCAGCAAGCCCACCAAGGGTGGAGAACTCGTCTTCGGCGCCGAGTCCGACATCTCAACGCTTGATGTGGGTGCCGCCGCCCAACCGGCGGACAAGGTAGTCACGCTCGGTCTCTACGATCCGCTGATGACCTACGAGGATGGCGAACTCGTCCCCTTCCTCGCCACCTCGCTTGAAGCCGGCGACGGCGGTAAGGACCTTTCGACTTACACCCTTACCCTTCCAACTGATGTCACATTCCAAGACGGCACCCCGCTCAATGCCGAAGCCGTCAAGAAGCACTTCGAACGGCTGCAAGATCCGACTACCGCGTGCCCGTGCCTCGACACCGTCAAGCAGATCACCAACATGGAACTCCCCAACGGTCCGACCGGCGACACGGTGATCTTCACCCTCGCCTCGCCCGACGTGGCTTTCGGTGACACGTTGGCTGGCTCGGTTGGTTACATTGAGTCCCCGGCCGCTGTGGCGAAGTACGGCGACGAGTACAAGAACAACCCGGTAGGTACCGGCCCGTTCAAGCTCGCCGAGTTCGTTCCCGGCGACAGGGTGGTCCTCGTGGCCAACCCCGACTACTGGGGGAAGGACGAGAACGGCATTCAACTGCCGTACCTCGACAAGTTCACGGTGAAGCCCATCCCGGATTCTGGTCAGCGAGTGTCCGCTCTGGAAAGTGGCGACATCGACCTGTTCCAAACAGCCGACACCCCCACGGTCAAGGCGGCCGAGGCAAAGGGCTTCTCAGCTCAGAAGATCAGCGGCTCCAGTTCCACCATCTTGCTGATGAACAACGCCAAGCCTCCGTTCAACGACGTGCGGGCTCGGCAGGCGGTGGCCTACTGCACCAACAAGGACCTCATCAACGAGCGGGTCTATGAGGGCATTCGTCAGCCCTCCTACTCCGGCTTCGCCACCGACTCGGCCTACTACAATGCCGACGCTGGTACGCCTAGGTTCGACCTGAAGAAGTGCCAGGACCTGGTGAAGGAATTGGGCGGCCTGAAGTTCTCCATCGTGTGCATCCCCACCCCGGAGGCCGACAATGTTCTCCAGCTCGTCAAGCAGATGGGCGAGGCGGGCGGGATGGAGATCACCTTGGAAACCCAGGACCAGGGCGCGTTCGTCGCCCGGATGTTTGCCCGGGGAGGCGATTACGAAGGGGCCTGCTTCCGCAGCGGCCAGTTCCAAGATCCGGATGCGATCCGGGCCGGTCTGACCACCGATGACGCCGGAAACTTGACCTTCTACTCGAACAAAGAGGTGGATAAACTTCTCAAAGAAGGCCAGGCGACAGCGGACTTCGACAAGCGGAAGGCGGCCTACGACAAGGTCCAGGAGATCACCGGCGAAGAGGTACCGCTGATCACCACCTTGTACGACCTCTTCGGCAATGTGTACAACAGCGAAAAGGTCGGTGGATTGCCCCCCGGCGAGGTGAACTCACTCGGGGCCATCAAGCCCGGGTATATCTTCGTCGCCTCCAGCAAGTAAGAGACCAATCCACGTCTGATAGTCCGTTGGCAGAGGGGGTCGAGGACACAACATGGGAATCCTGAAAGGTGCGGTTACGCGGTTGCTCAAACTGCTGGCCGTGGTACTGGTCGTGAGTTTCCTCACGTTCAGCCTGACCAAACTCCTTCCGGGTGATCCCGTTGTTGTGCTCCTCGGCCCCCAGTACTCCAACGTCGAAGTGCGCGAGGCAGTCCAAGAGGACCTCGGGCTCAATAAGCCCTTCCTCACGCAGTACGTCCAGTACCTCGGCAACGTCGCCCAGGGCGACCTAGGCCGTTCGTATACCAGTAAGTTCGAGACCACTGAGCTACTGAAGCAAAAGTTGCCCGCCACCATCGAATTGATGCTGTTGGCCCAGTTGGTCTCCTTGACCCTAGCTATTCCATTGGCCCTGTTCAGCGCCTTCCGGAGCAACTCCCGAACCGACAAAGCCATCACTACGGCCTCTTTCGGGCTGATTTCGATACCCGGCTACGCCTTCGCGGTGTTCTTGGTGTGGTTGTTTGCCCTGCGGTTCAACTGGTTCCCGGCCATCGGCTATCAGCCCATCAGCGAAGGGATCGTCGGCAACCTACGTTCGATTGCCCTCCCCTTGGCTGTGCTGGTGGCAGGCCTCACCGCCGTCTACACCCGTCTGTTGCGCAGCGATCTGATTTCTACCCTCCAGGAGGACTTCATTCTCATGGCGCGGTCCAAGGGATTGCCGACCCGGTACATCCTGGCGCGCCACGCCCTCCGACCGTCGTCGTTCTCACTCATTACCGTGTTTGGCATCCAATTCGGCACCCTCATCGGTGGTGCGGTCATCATCGAGCAGTTTTTTGTGCTCCCCGGCATCGGCAGCCTCGCCATTGAGTCGATCCTCAAACGGGATTACCTGGTGGTACAAGGGGTAGTGCTCCTCATCGCCATCTCCTTCGTCCTCATCAACTTCCTCATCGACATCCTCTACACCATCCTCGATCCGCGAGTCCGACGGGCTGGAGCCTGATGACTGACCTCGTTTCCCCACCCGACGGGATTGCCACCAACCCCCCGCCGGCTTCCCCCGCTTCCGACAAGAAGATCAAGACCGCCAAGAAAACCGGCGCTTTGGGCATCGGCGGCTGGATCGCCACCATCTGGCTCATCACCTTGACCGCCGCCGCCGTGTTCGCGCCCTGGCTGCCGCTCGACGATCCCGCCAAGACCGATTTCTCCGTGCCCAAAAACAACTCGTCGCCCTTCACCGCCGGACACCTTCTCGGGACGGACAACAACGGCTACGACATCCTCGCTCGCATCGTCTGGGGAGGGCGGGTGTCCCTGGTGGTGGCCGCCGGTGTGCTCATCATCGGGATGCTGGTGGGCGGCACCATCGGCCTCCTCGCCGGATTCTTCCGGGGCAAAAGCGAGACCCTTCTCATGGCCTCGGTGGATGTCTTCCTCGCCTTCCCCGCCTTGATCCTGCTCATTGCCATCGTGGCTTTCTTGGGCGCCGACCTGCTGAACGTGGTGCTCGGCATTTCACTCGTCTCGATCCCCGCCTTTGCCCGCATCTCCCGGGCCACCACCCTCACCTACGCCCAACGTGAGTTCGTCCTCGCCGCCCGGGCGGCCGGCGCCAGCCAGAAACGGATCCTGGCGCGGGAGATTCTCCCCAACGTCATCCTTCCCCTCTTGGCCTTCGGTCTGCTGGTGGTGGGCATCGCCATCGTGGCCGAGGGCAGTCTGGCGTTCCTCGGCCTCACCTCCACCGAGACGATCAGTTGGGGCGGCATGATCAACGGGGGCAAGAAACCCCTCCAACAGGACAACATCGCTCACACCGCCATGATCCCTGCGGTCACGATGTTCCTCACCGTGCTGGCGGTCAACGTACTGGGTGACCGCTTCCGGGCGGCCTTCGATGTGAAGGAATCCATGCTTTGACCAAACCTCGAGCCACTCGGCGCGTGCTCACCGCCGACACCGTCCACGATGGTGCACTCCTGCAGGTCCACGATTTCCGCAGCTACTTCGATACCCCCGCGGGCGTCGTCAAGGCCGTGGATAGTGTCAGCTTCACCCTCGAACGCGGTGACACCCTCGGCATCGTGGGCGAGTCGGGGTCGGGCAAGACGGTGCTGGCGCGCTCCGTCATGGGTTTGCTCACCGGAAAAAACGTGATCCGCTCGGGATCGGTTCGGTACAACGGCACCGAACTGGTGGGGGCGAGCGAGAGCCAGTTGCGGGATCTCTGGGGCACCGAGATAGCCATGGTCTTCCAGGATCCGATGACGTCATTGAATCCGGTCCTGAAGGTCGGCCGCCAGATCACCGAGGGCCTGCGCTATCACCTGAAACTGTCAAAGGCCGAAGCCCGCGCCCAGGCGCTGCAGTTGCTCGATTCGGTGGGCATCCCGGACCCGAAGCGACGGATCTCCCAGTACCCCCACGAGCTATCAGGGGGGATGCGTCAGCGGGTCACCATCGCCATCGCCCTGGCCTGCGGCCCCAAGTTGCTCTTGGCCGACGAGCCCACTACCGCCCTCGATGTGACGGTGCAGGCGCAGATTCTCGACCTACTTCATCAGCAACAGGTGGAGCGCCACATGGCCATGGTCCTGGTGACGCACGACCTCGGGGTAGTAGCCGGACGCACCAACCACATCGCGGTGATGTACGCCGGCCAAATCGTGGAACACGCCCCCACGACCGATCTCTTCGCCAACGTACGCATGCCCTATACCCAGGCCCTGCTCCACTCGATTCCCAAGTTGGCCCAACCCAGCCACACCCGACTACAGGCCATCGCTGGTCGCCCGCCAGATCTCATCAACCCACCCAGCGGCTGCCGATTCGCGCCGCGCTGCCCCTACGTCCAGCCCAAGTGCAACAGCGAGATGCCGCCGTTACAAGAGAGCGAGACACCCGGCCACCTCTACCGCTGTTGGTTCCCGGTAGGCACCGAGGCCGGTCGCGAGGCATTGGCTCACAACACGGCGGCCGGCATGCCCGCCGCCGTGTCCATCACCCAAATACTGGCGGATCCACCAGGAGGTACTCACTGATGGCCGGTACCGGCACCGCCCACCTTCGCGATTCCGACGATGTGCTCATGCGCGTTGAGGACCTCACCGTTGAGTTCCCTACCTCCGCCGGGCTCGTGCACGCCGTATCCGGTATCAGCCTCGACGTGCGGCGTGGCGAAACCCTCGGTTTGGTGGGTGAGTCCGGGTGCGGAAAATCCACCACCGGTCGGGCCATCATGCAACTTCCCGCTCCCACCAGCGGCCGCGTCCTCTTCGAGGGCATCGACCTCGCCAAGATCGAGGGCAAGCACCTCCGCGAGGTCCGGACCCAATTGCAATTCATCTTTCAGGACCCGATTTCGTCGCTCAACCCGCGCCGCAAAGTGAAGGACATCGTGGCCGAGCCGCTGCGCATCTGGAAACGGGGCACCGAGAAGGAACGCCGGGACCGAGTGACCGAAGTGCTCGACGCCGTGGGTCTCGATCCCGAGGTGGCCGGCGAGAAGCGCCCTCACCAGTTCTCCGGCGGTCAGTGCCAGCGGATCTCCATTGCCCGATCCCTGGTACTCGAACCCAAACTGTTGATCTGCGACGAGCCCGTGTCGGCGCTGGATGTGTCCGTGCAGGCCCAGATCCTCAACCTGCTGGAGGATATGAAGGCCCGCTACGGCATCACCCTCATCTTCATCGCCCACGACCTCGCCGTGGTGAAGAACATCAGTGATCGCGTGGCGGTCATGTATCTCGGCAAGATCTGTGAAGTTGGCTCCCCCGACGCCCTCTACTCCACCCCCGCCCATCCCTACACCGCCGCCCTCCTGCGTTCCATCCCCGTGCCCGACCCCACCGTGGTGCCGTCCAGCAGTGGGCTCCTCCTCGGCGATCTTCCCTCCCCTATCGATCCGCCGGCCGGCTGTCGTTTCCGCACGCGCTGTCCGGCCGCCCAGGAGCGTTGCTCGCTGGAAGAACCCCAGATCCGCGCCGTAGCCGAGGACCACTTCGTGGCCTGCCACTTCCCCTCGATCGGCACCACAGCCGCCTGATCACGATGGGCACGGTGATCTCGTTGACCCCGTCCGGCTCGTGAGCGCCCGATGAAGCGGTAACGTCTGCGTCCATGCCCGACGCCCCCACCATTCAGATCCAGCCCACCGACACCTTCACCGTGACTATTGCCACCGAAAAGGGTGACATCGTCCTGGCCTTGGATGCCGCCCTGGCCCCGATCACCGTGAACCACTTTGTGGTCCAGGCGCGAGCAGGCTTCTACGACGGCCTCACCTTTCACCGTGTGGTGCCCGGCTTCGTGATCCAAGGCGGTGATCCCGAAGGCAGTGGACGCGGTGGGCCGGGGTACAAGTTTGCCGATGAACCGGTCCTCAGCGCTTACACTCTCGGCGCGGTGGCCATGGCTAATGCCGGTCCCCATACCAACGGCTCGCAGTTCTTCATTTGCATCGACGACTGCCAGAAAAGTTTGGGCCCGCTCTACAACCTGTTCGGCTACGTCACCTCCGGTATCGAGATCGCCCAGCGGATCGCCGTGGGCGACAAGATGACCAAGGTCAACATCACCGACAGCCCCGCCTGAGTTCGCTGGCGGCCATGCACGATCCCGCCCCGCTCCGGCGGCTGGTGCACGTGCCAGCCCTCGACATTCTGCGGGCCTTCGCCGTGAGCCTGGTGGTGATGTCCCACATCTGGGTGGTCGCCCCGTACTTCTATTACCGCGAGATTTTTTCGCAGGCCGGCTTTTTGGGGGTCGACCTTTTCTTCGTGTTGAGCGGCTTCCTCATCACCGCCCTGCTCTTACAGGAGCACCACGACCGGGGCCGGATCCGCTTCCGTCGCTTCTATCTGCGTCGAGCCGTTCGACTGCTCCCAGCGCTGATCGCCATGCTCGCGGGCTACTTGCTCTACGCCTGGCTCGCCGGTTGGCCACCGTTGGAAAACCGGAGGTGGGTGGTGGGCAGTGCCGGTGCCACCGTCGTGTTCGCCATGAACTGGCGGGCCTTGTCGAACCCCTTGGCCGCCGGCGACCTCGTGGCGATGTGGTCGCTGGCCATTGAGGCGCAGTTCTATCTCGTGTGGCCGGTAATCCTGTCGGTGATCTTCGGGATCCGCCGCAACGTCCGCCTCGTGATCCCGGCCCTGGCGGGTCTGATCATCGCCGTCACCGCATGGCGGGTGCTGGTGTACCACTGGTGGGGCTGGGAAGCGGCCTATCTGCGCACCGACACCCGGGTGGATGGGCTCCTCATCGGCGCCCTTACCGCCACCCTGTTCGTGCGGGGACTCACACCAGCCCGCCTCCCCCGCTGGACACCGTGGGTGGTGGGGGCAGCCTGGTTCGGTCTGATGCTCACCGTGAAAGCCGACGGCTCCTTCGCCTACCAGGGCGGCATCACCCTCTGGATCGTCGCCTCCGCCATCATGATCCTCTACGTCGTGAGCGATCCGCGGCCGCTGCGCTCGTGGCCCGCCCGGGGGGCCGAGATCGTCGGCAAGGGCTCCTACGCCATCTACCTATGGCAGGTCCCGGTGATCTATGCCGTGAGTCGACAGGGAAATCCCAACGCCTCGGTCCGACGCATCATCCTGTGCCTCGTGGGAATCGCCATTACCGCCACGCTCTCCTGGTTCCTCGTGGAACAGCCGGCGCAGCGATTCGCACGCCGGTTCGGGGCCCGAGGCGCGTCGCCGGTGGATTCCCCGCCTAGTGCCTTCTGAACGGCCGGGCGGCGCGGCTGAACAATCCCAGGGTGCGGCTGATCGCCCCATCGGAAAGACGCAGGCGGCGCTTGACCACGTCGTAGCCAGCCAGCGCTTTCGTATCCAGGTAAATGGAGATGCTCCGCCAGCCATCGGTGGGCCGAGCCCGGTAGGTGGTGGAGCGGGTAAGCACATGGTCTTCTTTGGTGAAGTAGTAGAGAGCCAGCGACTGTCGAGCCAGGCCGGGCGGAACCGCGAGGGGTTCGGGATGCCCGTGGTAGGAGTGCTCATCGGTGGTGAAAATGAAGAGTCGGTTGCCCGTGGGCTCCACCCGGGTAACCGCTCGTTGCATGTCCTTGGACCACAGTTGCAATTGTCCGCCCCAGGCCGAGTCCCAGGTGGGATTCAGATAGAGGAGGAGGTTCACGCGACGACGCCACCCTGGCTTACTGTGGTGGGCGGTGAAGTCGGCGTGGACGTTCAAGAAGCCACCGGCCACGGACCGATGAAGCCCGCCACCGTCCATGACATCGTCGGCCTGGAGGTTGGCGAATCCGGTGAGCTCGCCCAGGAAGGCCACGAAGCGCTCCGAGGTAAGGACGGCCGACACTGCCTCCAGCGTGGGTCCCCAGGAGGACTTGGTGGTGTTGGCGTATTTCCGCTCATTGAGATGGAGGTAGTTCGTCCATGAATCTTCCTCAATGCGCCCGAACTCCTCGTACACCCGAGCAATGACATCGCGATGCAACACATCATCGAGCACGATATGGGGGTACGGACTGGCGGCGGCATAGCGCTCTGAGAGCTCCGGCAGTGCTTCCTCTAACTTGTCGATGCAGAGGAGGTCTGAGGTGGTGGGGTGCATGGCTCCAACGTCGTCGCGGGGGGATTCCAACCCCGGCAAAGTTAGGTTACTGTACCGGCGGTGCCCCCCCTGGACCGACTTCGCCGGCTACGCCCCTGGCCTGCGCCAGTCATTTGATTCACCCCTTCGCCACCACCCGTGCCCGGTGGGAACAGGCCGAGCCCGATTTGCGCCGATACACCCGCAGCGTCGCCGTGGCGGGTGGCCTGGGCGTCATCGCGTACCTATTGGTGCTCTGGGACTTCGGCTGGCATCCCTTGCGCACGGCCATTGGGGGCGCCGACTTCTCCGGCTTCTACGACCTCCAAACCCGCCAGTTGTTCCACGGGCACCTCGACGTGCCTCGGGGTATCCTCGGCTTGGAAGCCTTCGCCGTGCGCGGCAAGGAATTCATCTACTTCCCCCCGGGACCCTCCTTGCTCCGGGCCCCGTTTTTTCTCTTCACCGATCGCTTAGACAGCAAGCTCACTGCCTTTTCGATGCTGGCGGCCTGGATTGTTGCGGCCGTCCTCATCGCCCTGCTGATGTGGCGCGTGCGGCTTCTCCTGCGAGGACGCACCGGTCTGGGACGGGCGGAGGCGGTTGGGTTCGGCCTCCTGCTGTTCTCGCTCATGGCGGGGTCGGTCGTGCTCTACCTGGGGTCGCTGCCCTTCGTGTATCACGAGGCCTACGCCTGGGCTATCGCCATGGCCCTCGGGGCCACCTTCAGCACCATCGGCCTCCTGCAGCAACCCTCCACCCGCGGGGCACTCGCCGCCGGCGCCTTCACCCTCGGGGCCATTCTCAGCCGCACCACCTCGGGCTGGGCCTGCGCCGGGGGTCTGATCTTGGCGGCGCTGTGGTTTGCGTCGGGTCGCAGCCACCAGGTGCTTCCGCGCCGCTGGGTGGCCACTCTGCTCGCCGCCGCCTTTGTGCCGTTGGCCGTAGGCATCATTCTGAACTGGGCCAAGTTCCGCCACCCCTACTTCTTCCCCCTCCAGGATCAGATCTGGACCGGCATGAGTGCGCAGCGACGCGCCGCCCTCGCGGCCAACGGTGGGGACCTCGTGTCTCCGAACATCCTCCCGGCCACCGTGATGGGGTACTTCCGGCCGGACGGTATCCGCTTCAGCACGCTCTTTCCCTACATCACCCTGCCCGCCGAGGTCCCCCAAAACTATGGCGGGTCGTTCCTGGACCAGATGTACCGCACCGGCAGTGTGGTGGCGTTCATGCCGGTGCTGGTGCTCCTGAGCGTCTGGGGCCTCATCACCACCTTTCGACGCGGCGTCAAACGAGAGATCCGGAACCTCCGCATCCCCCTGCTCGCGGTTCTGGCCATTCCGCTTCCCATCATGTTCTACGGCTACATCGCCATGCGCTACACGGCGGAGTTCATCCCGTTGTTCGCCCTCGCCGGCAGCATTGGCTTCGTAGACATCGCCCGTCGCGGCGGACCCCACCCGAAGCGTGCCCGCCTGGCGTTCGGGATCCTTGCGGTGCTGGTGGTCTTCGGCTTCGCCGCCAACCTCGCCGTGTCGGTCACGTCGGCGCGCCTGGCCAACCCTGGCACCCCCCTCACGCAGTACGTCCGGCTGCAGACCATCCTCAGCGACCGCACCCCCGGACGCCCCTTAGACCGCCTCATTCGCCAGGCCCCTACCCTCCCTCGCTCCGGTCCCACCGACCGCGTCCAGATCGTGGGCGCCTGCCGCGCCGTCTACATCGGAAGCGGCGACCCCCTCGCCCCGTGGATTCCCTTCGAAATCCAACCCCTCGAGTGGGACCTCGATCTGA
Source organism: Acidimicrobiia bacterium (assembly GCA_009694375.1). Taxonomy (NCBI): domain Bacteria; kingdom Bacillati; phylum Actinomycetota; class Acidimicrobiia; species Acidimicrobiia bacterium. Next base: position 45,228 of record SHVB01000004.1, on the reverse strand, counting down.
GCACGGCACCAACGACACCAACGACCCTCGACCTAGCCCAGGCCGACGGAGCCGCTGGTGACGGCCTCCAACTCGAATTCGATGGTACCGGGCGCTACCGGGGCACCTTCACCTCCACCACCGAGGTCGCGGTGGGTCGCTGGCGGCCCGTCCCCCCCGGCGGGGTGCATTTGCGTCTCTTCGCGTACCTCACCGAAGGCCTCTACATCCTCATCGATGTGGACCGGCCCGCCCGGGGCCTCGTCGACCTGCCCTTAGGCCAACTCGATCAGACGCCGTACCGCCAGCAGTTGAACTTCCACCCCACCAGCGATGACGATCCAGCGCCCAGTGGCCTCACCCTCACCCAACGGGAATTGCCCCCACCACCGTTGTGTCCGACGCTGCGGGAACGAATCGGTCCGGGAGGCGGCTGAGGCCCCCGAGCACTATCGCCTACGATCTGTGCTGTGGCGGTCGTAACGGTGCCTGAGGAACTGAACCTGGCCGCCGTACACGAAGCCATTGCCGCCACCGTTCCTGATCGAGACTGCATCGTCTGGCGCCACCGCCACTGGAGTTGGGCCGAGGTCACCGACCGGACACGACGGATGGCCGCCGTTCTCCAGGAGGCGGGACTGGGGATCGACGCCCCGGCGGCGGAACGCAAGGGGTGGGAATCCCCCCACGATCACGTTGCCATTTATCTCCACAACGGCAACGAGTACCTGGAAGTACTACTTGGTGCCGCCAAGGCTCGCGCCGCCGGAGTGAACATCAACTTCCGGTACGTCGCGGAAGAACTCCGCTACGTCCTCAACGACTGCCGGGCCAAGGCCATCGTCTACCACGGCACCTTCGCCGCCACGCTGGCCGAGGTGCTGCCCGATCTGCCCGACGTGCGGTTGCTCCTGCAGGTGGAGGACGGCTCCGATGCCCCGCTGTTGCCGGGCGCCCGACGCTATGAAGCGGCGTTGGCCGCCGCCGTCCCCGTCGCCCCCACCGGCTTGTCCCCCGACGACCTGTACATCCTCTACACCGGCGGCACCACGGGCATGCCCAAGGGGGTGCTCTGGCGCCAGGCCGATTTTCTGGCCGCCTGTCTCGGGGTGGCGAGCACCAAGACTGATCTGGTCACCGCCGCCGCCACTGCCCGCCTTCGTGCGCTCCCCTCGCCCCCGTTCATGCACGGTGCCGCCCACTGGAACGCGATCAGCGCCTGGATCTCCGGTGGCACGGTAGTGATTCAGTCCGACCCCCGTCGGTTCGACCCGGTAGACATCCTGGACACCATCGAACGCGAAGAGGTTTCCTCGTTACTCATCGTGGGTGACGCCTTTGCCCGGCCACTGGTGGACGAACTCGAGGTCCGCCCCCGACCCCTGCCGCAGTTCCGTTTTCTCCTCACCGGTGGCGCCATCCTGTCGCCGTCGGTCAAGACCCAGCTCCTCAACCTCCTCCCCCAGTTGCGGATCGTGGATGTGTTGGGCTCGTCGGAAACAGGACGGCAGGGCGTGGCGCGGTCCGACCAACGACACCCGGCCACCGCCTCGATGTTCCAGCCCTCCCCCACCACCGCCGTCCTCTCCGCCGATCGCCAACGCGTGCTCCCCCCCGGCGATCCCGAAGTGGGCTGGCTCACCCAGACCGGGCGGGTGCCGCTCGGTTACCTCGGGGATGGGCCCAAAACGCTGGCCACCTTTCCGATGATCGATGGGATTCGCCATGCCGTAGCCGGCGACCGAGCCCGCATCCACGCCGATGGGTCCATCGAACTGTGCGGACGGGATTCGGTGACCATCAACACCGGTGGTGAGAAGGTGTTCGCCGAAGAAGTGGAGCAGGTCCTCAAGCAGCACCCCGCGGTGTTCGACGTGTTGGTAGTGGGTCGACCGAGTGAACGCTGGGGCCAAGAGGTGATCGCGGTGGTGCAACTGCGCCCGGGCACCTCCCCCGCCGATGCAGAGTTAGCCACGGTGGTCCGGAGCTACCTGGCTGCCTACAAAGTTCCCAAGGCGTTCGTGCGGGTGGAGCAGATCGAGCGGAGTCCCAGTGGTAAGCCCGACTATGGCTGGGCAGATTCCATAGCCCGCAGTAACGTGTAGCCCCTCATGTTCCGACGGACCATCCCCCTGGCTTCGCCGCTGGCGCTAGAGCAAACCCTGGCGCCGCTTCGCCTAGGACAGTCGGACCCCACCATGGTGCTCTCGCCGACGAGGGTACTGCTGGCCACCCGCACCCCCGATGGTCCTGCGACCGTCGAAGTCCAACACTGCGACGATGCGATCGAGGTTGAGGCCTGGGGTGACGGAGCGGAATGGGCCCTGGCGCAGGCCCCTGCCGCCCTGGGGGTGCTCGACGACCCGGCCGATTTTCATCCCTCCCACCCGGTCGTGCGCCAACTACACGAGGCGGCGAATGGCCTGCGCCTACCCCGCACCGCCCTCGTGTTCGATGCGGTGCTCTCTGCCCTCCTTCGCCACCAGGTGACACGTTTCGAGGCCCGGCGCTCTTTCCAGCAACTCGTGGAACGCTGGGGCGAGCCCGCCCCCGGACCCGGTGGCCTGCGCTTGCGTCCCGATGCTCATGTGCTGGCCGCCCTCGGCGAGTACGAGTTACACGCGGCCGGGGTCGAGGCCCATCGCGCCGACGCCCTCAAGCGGGCCAGTGCCCATGCCAGCCGTATCGAGGCCACCGCAGCCCTTCCCGGGCCGGAGATGCGCGCCGCCTTGGAACTGATCCCTGGCATCACGGCCTGGACCGCCGCGGAGTCCGCTCGCGTGGCGGCGGGCGATAGCGATGCCATCGGCCTGGGCGACCCTGCCCAGCGGAAGCTCATCGGCCACACCCTCCGGGGCGGCCCCGAACCCTCTGACGAGCAGTTGCTTGAACTCCTCGAAGAGTTCACGGGTCAGCGAGGACGGGTGTGCGTCCTCATCGAGTGGGCCGCTCTCTCATCTCCCCTAAGCCTCGGTGAACCCCGGACATCGTTCCCCGCCCCGCGCTGAAGCTCACTCCTTCTGCGCCACCGCATTCGGCGTCACATGCATGACCGGCTCGAAGGCCACCGGTTCCACCACCCGGGCTTCACCGCGAACCGTGGCCCGTAGATCCCTTCGGCACGCCGGGCACGGGCCGTAGTACGGGCCATCGGAGGGTTGGGCACAACGCGGGCAGGTCATGGTCATACCCGCCAGGTTCCCACGAGGGGGTACCTTGCTACGCCATGTCCGCCGCCATCCCCCCGTTGCTCCGCCGCCACTGGCCCGCACTGGTGCTGGCGGCACTCGCCGCCGCGGTGGCGGCCTGGGCGCGCTACCGGATCTATCCCGGGCTGTCCTTCAACCGGGACGAGGCCGTGTACCTCTGGCAGGTGGAGACCCTCGACCAGGGATTCCTGAAGTCAACCGATGGCGGTCGCCCCGGCCTGTTCCTGCCCTGGCTCTCCGGGGCCCGAGATGGATCGCTGTTCACCCAGTACACCCTCGGATGGCCCCTGGTTCTGCTGGCGGCCAAAGTCCTCACCGGTTCCGTCGCCTCTGCTTTGTATGCCGGGGCCAGCCTGGCGGTGATCGGCACCTATGCCTTGGCCTGGGAGGTCACCCAGCGACGAGCCACCGCCATCCTGGCGGCCACTTGTATGGTCGCCTCGCCCATCGTGGCGATCCAGGGCGGGATCTATCTCAGTTACCTCTTCACGCTCGGACTGGGGTTGCTCTTCGGCGTGGGCCTGCTCTCGGGGATCCGCACGGGCCGCCCCGGGCGCGTGGTGATCGCCGGCGCCCTGCTGGGATGGATCTTTTTCACCCGCCCCTATGACGGACTGCTCTGGGGGATCACCTTCGGGCTCTACGCCATCATCGCCACGCGCCATCAGTGGCGACAGCTCGTGCGTCCCTTCCTGCTCGTAGCCATCGGAGCCACTCCGTTGGTCCTGGCCACCATGGCCTACAACCTGAGTACTACCGGGGCGCCGCTGGCCTTCCCGATCACTGCTGTTGATCCGCTGGACACCTTCGGATTCGGGCTGCGCCGGATGATGCCGGGCTCCGGCAGCACCCAGTACTCACTCCCCGCCGGGCTCTACGCCCTAGCCAAGCACGCCTTCTTCTTCCCCTGGTTCCTCCTCGGGAGTTATCTCGGAATCGGGGTGGCGGCCGCCGGTCTCTGGAGGGCCCGTCACCGCCAGACCACCCTGCTCATTGTGATGATGGGGCTGATGTTTCCCCTCGGCTACCTGCCCTTTTGGGGGACGTGGGTGTCGGGGCAGTTCACCCGGGTGAGTGGACCGATCTACTACCTCCCTCTCTACACGAGCATCGTCGTGCTCATCGCTATTGCTCTCGTCGAGTGGTATCCACGCCACCGTGCCGGGGTGAGCGCCCTCGGAGTGGCCCTCGTGCTGGCCACCCTCCCCCCGGCGATCAGTCGACTTCACCTCAACAACCACCTGAGCACCCCCCAGCAGGCATGGCTGCGCAGCGTTGAGGCCATCGACGGCCCCGCCATCGTTTTCGTCGGCGACACGAAGGGTCACCTGTTGTTCCTCAACCCCTTCAGCGCCAACGGCCCCCAGCTGAACGACCGCATCCTCTACGCCGTGGATCAACGCCCCGACATGCTCGACCTCATCGCCGACGAGCCTGACCGTCGCCCCTACCTCCAGTGGGCCAGCGCCTCCCAAGAGGACCTCGGCCCGAAAGAGAAACCCGTCTCCTTCGATGTGGTGCTCGAGCCGGTCACCGTGGCGCGCGGGGCCACCCTGAACCTCCAGGTGACCGCCGGCGACCCCCACGGTGAGTCGGTGGTGGCGATCGAGGTGCGGGTGGATGGCCAGTCCATCCGACGCCACGCGCCAGCCGGTACGCCACTGCCTCCGCTCACCATCGGGCCCCCGGGCGGCGAGAGCGATCTCATCCTGCCGCCGAGAGGGGTACTGGTCATCACCCTCGGGTACGGGGCGAGCGAAGAAGCCGCGCTCGCATCACCGCGAGCCCAACACCGCATGGTGTTCCGACAGGTGGATTCTGAGGTGGAGGTGTTGGTGCCCGCCAATCGATTTGTGTACGAGCAACTCCCGGACCGCTCGGAGTGGAGACACCGATTGACCACGCCTGACCTCGCCGTGAAGATCACTGCGAGCGATTGACCTCGTCTCGGCTGAGTAGAAGTTCAACGGCGAGGACCACCAAGGACAACCACGCCAGTGAGGGCCGCTCCAACACACGGCTGGCCACCAGCGCTGCGGGCGCCACCACCACGAGCACCACCCGGCCCCGCCTCACCCCTCCCGCCACCGCAGCGAGCACGCCCGCGGCTACCACCATCGGCAGCGCCGGAGTGGCCAGCAGTAACGCACCCCCGCTCACCAGCAGCGCCGTGCCCGCCACCCGGGTCCAGGGTTGGGTGGGCACGCTGAAGGGCGAGCGCAGCACCGGTAAGGCCCGGCCCGAGGCCACCACGCCACCCCGCCGGCGGAAGAGAACGATGCCGCACCCGAGAGCGGCGAGCCCAGAAATACCCAGGCCAATCCCGATGAGACGCTGGGGAGCCCACCGCAGCGAAACGGTGACCGGGCCGGGACCGCTGGGGGTAAGGACCCACCCATTGGCGTACCCGTCCACCAAGGTGCGTTCGCCGACGGTGGCGTTGTCCACCGCAACGGTCCATCCATCACTGGCGCTTTGGCCCAGCACGAACCAGAACGGGGTGCCCTCCGCGTCGACCACCGCCTTCACCGTGGCCGACCCCAACTCGGTGACCTGCACCGCGGGGGCGGTGGCTACCCCCGGCCCGCGGGGGGCGACGGTGGTGGCCTCTCCATCGGCATCGGTCGAGAACACCATCTGATCGAGGTTCCAACCGGTACGCCAACCGGGCGCGGCCGTAACCCGGTGGCTCCCGGCGGCGAGGTCTCTCGGGCCACAGCCGGTAAAGGCCACCGACGCAGCGGGCCCAGTATCGAGGCGCACCGCCACGGCCTGCCCGTCGATCTCTACCAGATCGTCCCGGCACTCCCCGTCCGCTGCCGCCACCGCCCCTGAAGTGGTTCGAGCCGTGCCCTGGATGGCAAAGGATCGGGCCAGGGGGAGTTCGAAGCGACGATCCAGGCTGGCTTCATCATCGAGGCGATCCGTACCGGGCAAGAACAGCCGGAGGCGAGTGAGCACCACATCGAGGCTGTGACCTTCGAGATCGTCGCCCACGCGATTGAGCAGATCCACTGGGAGGCGCACCACTTCAGACACCACCGTGTTGCCGATGCCGATCTCGGCGAAGCCCACCGGCGCCTGCGGGTCACCGCCGCCCACATCGGTCGTCCCGGTGATCTCCACCCGTAGACGGGCTACCGACTGGGGCGGGATCGCCACCACCTGCCCGGACCCCTCCAACGACTCCGGACCCAACACCACAGTGAAAGGGGTCTCGTCACCCACGGTGATTCGGGCGGTGCGCACCGCCCGACCCAGGCGAGCCGACGACGGCTGACGAAGCCGCACCCCATCCACCCTCGGCGCCGGATCGGGAGCCACCACAATGAACTGGCCGCGCGGATCGATGCCCCCCACGCGCCACGAGGTGGCGGGGTCGCCATCGACGGCGTTGGCCCCCCGATCCTCGGGGCGCTCGGGCCCGCCATCACCACTTACCTCCACGCGGCCTCCCACCTGCTCCACCACCGAGCGGTCATTGTCAGTGGAGCCCGGGAAGGGGTCGAGGCGGAAGTCGTAGCCGGTGGGGTCAGCGGCGGTCTCACCCGCTCGTTCGGTGTGACCGCGACTATCTCGCAAGGCGTAGAACCAGGTCTGGATACGACGCCGATTGGAATCGGTGAGCACCAGATGGGCCGATGCGGCCAGGGCCTCGCCCACCTGTTCGTCACTCAGCGCCGCCGACTCAAGCACTAGCGAATTGCCGTCCAGTAATCCGGCCGTGGCGGCATCCACGATGCCGCTCCCATCACCATCGAGAACCACCGGCCCCACCGTGGGGGCCGTCCGCACAATGCGCCGGGGCGACTCCACCCCAAACAGCGCCACCGACGGCAGATCCGGGTTCTGACCATCCCCGCCCGGAGGGCCATACCGCTGCGGGGGGGCCAATCCGGGGGCCTGAATCAGGGCCTCCCAGACGGGCCCCGGCGGAGGCGAAAAGCCACGCGCCGGATCTTCGAGGTCGGCCCGCAAGGAAACCGTACCCACACCCAACAAGCGGGCCAGCGGGGCGATCGAGAGCGGGTCGAGCACCCCGAGTTGAGCCTGACGGTCAAGCGCATCGAGCAGGTTCACCGAGGCCGGGGTGCCGTAGGGCAACACCTCCCGGGCCAAATAGGGGCGATCAGTAAGACCCGGCGTAAGCGGGTCCACCAGATTGCCCCAGCGATAGCCGGCGAAGTTGGACCCGGGTAGTTCGAGGATTCTGGTGGTGTGGTCGCCGGCATCGAGGGCCTTCACCGCCTCGATCCAGTAGGACGGGATCTCCTCGGGTCGATCCTGCCCCGCCGAGAGGTACCCGCCCTGGCCCACCGGCAACAACACGCCCACCGCCAGGACCGCCACGGCCGCCGCACCCGCCCGAGTCCAACTGCGGCGCGGGATTGCCGCCACGCCGGCGGCGCACAGGCCGGCCAAGCCCAAGACGATGAGGGGAACCGCTCGCGGACTGTTGCGAAAGGCCAACCCGAGCGAGGTTTCGGTGGTGAATACCTTCCAGGCCCGCCCGTAGGGTGTGGGATCCTCAAAGGGCCAGGAGCCCACAGAGATCACGGTGCCCACGAGCACCAGGAGGCTGAAATACACCCGGTAGGACCAGCGCAGGAGCAGGGCCACCACCAGGCCCACCACCGGGACGGCGTAGGTCAGGACCAGCACCAGGGGGTCTCGTAGGTAGACCGATGCCTGTTCGAGAGAGAACCCGGAGAGATCTCGACCGTAAAAGAACCAGTTGCCGAGACCGCGCAGCACGTCCCCGGGGGTCGACCACTCCGCCACGGTGGCCAGATTTTCCGTGAGTTGTAGCACCGGAAGCCCGTAACGACCCTGCAGGCGCAAACCAACCAGCCACCAGGCCGACACCCCGACGCTGACGAGCACCAAACGTCCGGCGCTCGCCAGCACCGCCCGTGGACTACCCCGGAACCCTTCGAGCACGAGCCAAAGCAATGGCGCCACGCCTACCAGCAACAGCGACGACGCGTTGATCCCGCCGGCCAGCAATAACACCACTCCGAGCCCGGCGGGAGCCCGCCAATCCCGGTCGCGGGTAGCGCGCATCGTAAGGCCCACGATCCACGGGAGGGCCACCCAGGGCACCAATAGCACCGACATGCGCGCCGTGAAGGCCAGTTGGTACGGGGTGAACCCGTAGATAAGCGCCCCCGCCAACGCCCCCGCCCGGCCCGGGCCAAGTTGCAAGAACAGCCAGCGGGCGCCCACCACCGCCAGGAACGTGAGCGTGCCGAGCCACAGTCGCTGCGCAATCCAGTCCGGCATCCCCAACCGGTCCAAACCCCAAAAGATGGGGGCGACCGGGAAGGCGTAACCGAGGTGCTGGTGGGGCACCGTGCCCGCCCCGATACTCGGATCCCAGAGCTGCAGGGTGCGGCGAAGGAACGCTCCAGGATCGAGGTACAGGTACTGCTTACTGTCGGCGCTCACCCGCCCCGGCGAAGACCACAAAAACGGGAGATACACCAGAGCCGCCACCACTACCAGTTCGGGTTTGCACCGGCGACGCACAACGAGCCACGGTAGTTGCCCCACACCCCTCGCATCGCCTGCCCGAAAGCATCGCTGCCCATGCCCGCGCCTACCGACTCGTCCGCCCCCACCCAAGACCCTGGCCGCGTGGTGGTCATCGGCGCTGGTCCGGCTGGGCTCACCGCTGCCTATCAGTTGGGTAAGGCCGGACACCCCTGCACCATCCTGGAGGGCACGAGCGTGGTGGGCGGCATCAGCCAGACCGTGGTGCGCGACGGTTGGCGATTCGACATCGGCGGTCATCGCTTCTTCACCAAGGTGCCCGAGGTGGAAGCGCTGTGGCACGAAATCCTGCCCGAGGAAGATTTCATGCTGCGACCACGGGCGAGCCGCATCTACTACCAGGGAAAGTTTTACGCCTACCCGATCAAACCCTTGAACGCCCTCCGCAACCTCGGCCTCATCGAGGCCACTCGCTGCGTGCTTTCTTACGGTTGGGTGCGGATCCACCCGCCCGCCGATCAGAGCACCCTGGAGGGCTACATCGCCACCAACTACGGATGGCGCCTCTACGGGCATTTCTTTCGGACGTACAGCGAGAAGGTGTGGGGAGTACCGCCGTCGCAGATCTCCGCCGAGTGGGGCGCCCAGCGCATCAAGGGGATGTCGCTGTTCAAGGCCGTATGGGAACCCCTACGCGCCCGCCTCGCCGGCCGACGCGCCGGCCGCCAACAGGTCACCAGCCTCATCGAGGAATTTCAGTACCCCAAGTTTGGTCCTGGGATGATGTGGGAACGCTGCCAAGATCTCGTGGTCGAGCAAGGATCGACGATCCTGTTCCACGCGCCGGTGACGAGCATCCGGCATCGAGATGGACTCGCCGTGTCGGTCTCCACCCCCGACGATCTCCACGAGGTCGACCATGTGATTTCCTCCATGCCCTTCAACGCGCTGCTGCGCGCCATGGACCCCCCGGTACCGGCACCGGTGCTGGCCGCCGCCAATGATCTCGGCTTCCGAGATTTCCTCTCGGTGGCCCTGGTGGTCCCCGCCGACAAGGTGGCCTGGACCGACAACTGGATCTACATCCATGCCCCTGAGGTCAAGACGATGCGCGTGCAGAACTTCGGTTCCTGGTCGCCCCACATGGTCAAAGACGGCCACAACGTCCTCGGCCTGGAGTACACCGTGGAGCAGGGCGACGAGTGGTGGAACGCCAGCGACGAGGAACTCATCGAGAAGGGCAAAACGGAGTTAGAAGCGCTCGGACTCATGCAGGCCAGTGATGTCGAGGCGGGCTACGTGGTGCGCATGCCCAAGGCGTACCCCCTCTACGACGCCACCTACAAGGCCAACGTCGAGACACTGAGGGACTGGCTCCGCCAGAACGCCTCCAATGTGCATCCGGTGGGACGTAACGGCATGCACAAGTACAACAACCAGGACCACTCGATGTACACGGCGATGCTGACCGTGGAGAACCTGCTCGGTGCCTCCCACGACATCTGGGACGTCAACGTGGAGGAGGAGTACCACGAGGAGTCATCCGGCAAGGGCGGCACCGGGCGCGATGCTCCCATCCTCCCCAAGCGCGCTTAGCGGCCCCGCCGAAACACTCGATCTCGCAGGGCCCACCAGGTAACCAGGAGCATGGCTTCGGCCACGATCCGTGACGACATTTTGGAGGTGCCGCGCACCCGGTCGGAGAAGATGATCGGCACCTCTGTGATCAACCCCCCCGCCCGCCGGACGCGGTAGGCCATCTCCACCTGGAAGGCGTAGCCATCGGCACTGGTGGTCTGGTAGTCGATGGCCTGGAGCAATTCGGCCCGGTAGGCACGAAACCCTGCGGTGGCATCCCGCACGCCGAGACCTAACACCATGCCGGCATATCGGTTTCCCCAACGCGACAGAAGGCGCCGCCGCAGGGGCCAATGCGGGGTGCCGCCACCACTTACGTAGCGAGAGCCCACCGCCAACGACGCACCGTTGTCCACTGCGTCCAGCAGACGCGGCACATCGGCGGGGTTGTGGGACAGGTCGGCATCCATCTCCACCAACACGTCGTAGCCCATCTCGATACCCCACTCGAAGCCGGCCCGATAGGCGCCGCCCAGCCCCGACTTGTGGGTGCGGCGCAACACCGAAATCTGACCCAACGCCACCCCCGCCGACTCAGCGAGGTCCGCCGTCCCGTCGGGACTGCCGTCGTCCACCACGAGCACCGACAACTCGGGGGCCACCGCGCGCACCTGCTCGAGAACCGTCACAATGTTTTCCGCCTCTTGGTAGGTCGGAATCACCACCAACGGGCGCGTCGAGCGGGGCACCGCTGAACCTTAGCGGTGCCCATTCCCTCACTGGAACCACCACTAGGGTCGGGAGTTCCGATGCCCGAGACCACCCCTGATCGCCAGAAGCTGGGCGACGTAGCCACCGCCGCGGGCCTACGCCGGATGCACATACTCGCCTGGCGTGACCTCGACGACATCGAAGCCGGCGGATCAGAGGTGCACGCAGCGGAGATTGCCTTGCGCTGGGCGGCCGCCGGCATCGAGGTGGTGATGCGCACCTCCCATGCCCAGGGCCATCCCAACCAGATCGAGCGCGACGGCTACCGGGTGATCCGTCGCCGGGGGCGGCACCTCGTATTCCTGGATGCCCCCCTACAGGAACTCCGCCGATCGGGCGGTCGCCGCGACGGGCTGTTGGAAGTGTGGAACGGCCTCCCTTTTTTCACCCCCCTGTGGGCCCGGGGTCCGCGGACCACCTTCATTCACCATGTCCACGGCGACATGTGGCGGCAGGTGATGACGCCGCACCTCGCCCGCCTCGGTGAGGTGCTCGAACTGCGCGTGGCCCCCCGCCTGTATCGACATTCGCGCATCCTCACGCCATCGCCGTCGTCACGGCAGCAAATCATTCACCGCTTGGGCATCCCCGCCGACCAGATCACCGCGGTGCCCAACGGCATCGACCCGCGCTTCTCCCCGGGCGGCACACGCAGTGCCCATCCCCGAGTACTGGTGGTAGGTCGACTCGTCCCCCACAAGCGCCTCGAGTGGATCATCGCCGCCGTGTCGGCGATCCGACCTCGTCTCCCTGAGGTGCAGTTGGTCATTGTCGGGGAAGGTTACGAGCGCAGCGCGTTGGCCCGCCTCGTGCACGACCAACAAGCCGACGCCTTCGTGCATTTCGAGGGTCGAATCTCCCCGGAGGCGCTGGTGGATCACTACCGATCCGCGTGGCTCGTCGCCAGCGCCTCGTCGCACGAGGGATGGGGCATGACCCTCACCGAGGGCGCCGCCTGCGGCACCCCGGCGGTGGCCACTCGAATCGATGGCCACGTGGATGTGGTGCAGGACCAGCGCACCGGACTGCTCGTCGACAACCAGCACGAACTCACCGCCGCTATCGAGCAGGTCCTCACCGATTGCGATCTCCGGACCGCGCTGGGAGCCGCCGCCCAAACACAGGCCGACGGGCTCACCTGGGATCGCACCGCCCTAGAGGTCTTACAGAGCGTGGCGGACCAATGTCTCCGGTAATACCACGCCGTCGATGGCAACCGGCCTGGACCACTGGCGCCCAAGGTCGTTTCCTCTTGGCCAGCGGCGCCGGCGCCACCGTAGCGCTCGCGCTGTTCACCTTCGTGATTACCCGCGGGCGTGCCGATCTCCTCCAGTGGCAACGCAGCGGGGATTTCTACGATGCGCAAGCGCACGCCTGGCTGGCAGGCCGCTGGAGCATTCCCGATGGGATCTTGAGCATCGAAAAGTTCCTGCATGACGGCCGCGCCTACATGTATCAAGGACCCTGGCCTGCCTTAGCTCGCCTCCCCCTAGCGGCGCTGACCACCCGCTTCGACTCCCGCCTCACACAACTCTCGATGATTCTCGCCACCCTCGTGGCGATGGCAGGCACCACCCGTCTCCACTGGCGCATCAGGGCCCTGGTGCGCCCGGCCACGCCGCTCGGGCGCGGCGATCTCGCCATCGCCGCCCTCATCACCTTTGCGGTGGGCGGTGGCTCCACGTTCCTGTTCGAAGCCAGTCGGGCGTGGGTCTACCACGAGGCATCGTTATGGGGCGCGGCCTGGACAATCGTGGGCATCGACGCCGTAGTGGGATGTGTGCAGCGGCCGAGTCGGCGCCGCTTCGCGTGGGCGGGACTGGTCATCACCTTGGCTATGTGCTCTCGCAGTTCGGTGGCCCTGGGGGCTGTGGCCGCCATGGCCATCCTGGCTGGCGGGAACCTCATCGTCGCGATGACCCGACGGCGCGGTCGGAGCCACGCATGGTTCGCCTGGGCGGGCAGCGCCAGCCGTCCCGATGGCCGTGTGCCCGTGGTGGCTCCCGCCCTGGCCGCCGTCATTCCCGTGGCCGTGTACGCGGCGGTGAACTACATCAAGTTCGCCACCCTGTTCTCCATCCCGTTCTATAGCCAGGGCTTCAGCATCGAAGATGCCCAACGGCGCCAATTCCTGGATGCCAACAACGGCACGCTGTTCGGCTTCAAGTGGGTTCCCACCACCGTGGTCCAGTACATCCGACCCGATGCCCTGCGGTTCACCTCGGCCTTCCCCTTCATCGATTTCCCCCCACCCGCCCGTCCCTTCGGTGGCGTGGAGTTCGACCTGGTCGACTACGCCAGCAGCCTGCCGTCATCCATGCCGGTGCTGGCGGTGTTAGCGGCGATCGGGGGGTGGGCGCTGCTCCGAGCCCCGCGCGGGGCATCGGGCACCGGCGTGGCCGCCCTGCGCGGGCCCGCCCTCGGCGCCCTGGCCGGGGGGATCACCATCCTCCCCTTCGCCTACGTCGCCAACCGCTACCTCACCGACCTCATTCCTGCCCTGGTGATCCTCAGCCTCATCGGGGTTCACCACCTGCTGGCCCGCAGCACCGCGGTGGCTGATCATCGCCCCCGCTGGGTCGTTCCGGTGTGGGCCACCCTGGGGGTTTTGCTGCTGGCGGGGGTGTGGGTGAACTTCTCCCTTGGCCTGATCTTCGGTCGGCTCTACAGCTCCGACGTGAAAGACGATGTAGCCATAGGCTTCCTGGATACGCGCTACGACATAGCCCAGTCGCTCGGAGGCGAACCGTTTATCCCGCTTCGACCGGGCGAGGGACTCCCCAACGACGCCCGTCGCGGTGAGGTCACCATCATCGGCGATTGCGAGGCCATGTACCTGGCCGACGGCATGCCCCTGAACGCCTCGAAGCATCATGCCTGGAACCCCCTGGTGCGCTCTGAAGCCGGTGGCCGCTACCTGCGCAGCATCACGTTTCCGGCTGAAGCGCCCGGCACCCGACTCCCGCTGTTCACGCTCACCAGTTCGGCCGGCGACGGACAGCTCTATGCCGAATGGATGGGCGGCGCCGGGGTACGGTTCAACTATCAAGGCCCCGGCAGTGGCTATCGCAGCCCCACGTTATTTCTGCCGCCTGAGCGCACGTACACCCTCGATCTCGTGGTAGATCCCCGGCTCGAGTTCGTCCAGATCTGGCTCGATGACGTATTGGCCTTTCAGAGTTTCTATACGACCCCTGCCGACGCCGCCATCACCGCAGGCGCGGATATTATCGACGATCCGTTGCTAGCCGATACCTACACGGGCCGGTTCGACCCGCTGCCGGAACGCAATCTTCGTCGTTGCGAGGAACTGCGCCAAGAGGCGGCTCGCTGAGCCTCTTCAATCCCGCGAACACAACTCGTACACGAACTGATAGCTGAACAGTTGCGGGCGGATCGCCACCAGCGCGCCGTCGAGGCGGCGCAGTGTGTCGCGCACCCCGCTTCCGCCACCCGGCCCGGACGCTCCGCGATCGGCTACCTCCAAGGGGAGACCGATCGCTTCCTCGCGACGGATTTCCCAGCCGTTCGAATACACCAGATGGCCGAAACTCCTCTTGGTGAAGAACCGCAGGTGCCCGCGATCCAGGATGCCCCGAGCGTCGTAGTCGAAGCGACCCACCGCCACCCGAACACGCGGATACCAATGGCCGAAGTTGGGGATACTGGTGATCACACTCCCCCCGGAGCGAAGCACCGACCGGGCCGATTCCAGGACATCTTCCGGCGAACGAACGTGCTCGAGAACATCCGCGCACAGCACCACGTCAAAATTTTCCCCGACTCCCTCGGGGATTCCCTGCTCAAGATCGGCCTGGAAGAAATCGGTAAGTCGCCCCCGCACGCCCTTGTGTTCCTCGAGGTCCACCCCGATGACTTCATGCCCCATCTCGATCAGCCGAGCCCCCAACTCCCCGTCGGAGCAGCCGAGATCCAAAATACGCGAGGGCGGTCGCAGACTCATCCACCGTTGGATCCGACCGTGGGACGAATCATCACCCGCTTTGATGTCATAGGCAGTGGAGGAAAACGCCTTCGCCCCGGTGCCGAAGCCCATCTTGTGGGCGCGATACCGCAGCACATCCTTCACGACGTCTTTGGCGTAGCCCAGGCCGTCGACGTAACAGATCTCGTCGCCGTAGTAGGTGGGGATGGGGATCTCGTGGATCCGGTACCCGGCCTCATGGAGCTGAATGATGATCTCCGTGTCAAAGTTGAAGCCGTCGGCGTTGACGTCGAGCGGGAGTGCCTCTAGTGCCTTCACGTCGTAGGCCCGGTAACCGGAGTGCCACTCCGTGAGTTCGGTACCCACCACCGCGTTTTGGAAGGTGGTGAGAATCCGGTTGCCCACGTATTTGTAGGCTGGCATGCCGCCGCGACGGGCTTCACCCTGGTTCATGATCCGCGACCCGAAGACTGCCTCCGCCCGGCCGTCCACAATGGGCTTGATCATGGAAGGCAGCAACTCGGGGGCGTACTGACCGTCGCCATGGAGCAGCACCACCACGTCCCACCCGTGCTCGATGGCGTACTGGTAGCCCCACTTCTGGTTGCCGCCGTAACCGAGGTTGTGTTCATGACGGACGATCCGCAGCGGTAGTTCCGGGGCAATCTGCTGGTATCCGAGCGCCACGAGGTGGGTGGAGTCTTGGCTGTAGTCGTCGCCGATGAGGATCTCGTGGATTTCCCCCCGGAAATCCAAGGGGATGCGATCGAGGGTTTGCGCGAGCGTGCTGGCCGCGTTGTAGGCCACCACGAGAATCCCAACTTTTTTCATCCTTAGCATCTTACTGGCCGGCCGGGAACCCGGAAGGATCCTGGACCGGGCGAGGCATGACTCAGTGCGTCGGGCCCAACGAGTCATGCTCTAGTGCCATGAGTCGCCGCCCCGTTCACGTCCCCCGCCGGATCGTGGCTGTCCTGGTGGTCCTCGTGGCGGTGACGGCGGGTGGGGTGGTGGCCTTCGCCACGGCTCCCAACGGGCCCGGCCTCAGCGTGGATTCAGCCTCCTACGAACTGGCGGCCACCGCCTACCGCGACGACCCGTGGCGGGTTCCTCTCGTACTCAACGGGGTGTTCCCGCCCGGTTACTCCGCCACCATCGCCGGGGCTCGATTCGGCACCGCCACCGCCCGCGAGGCGGCCCGGGCGGTGAACATTGCCTGCCTCATGGCCATCATCGTCATGGTGGCCGCCGCCGTGGCCGCCGCCCGGCCCCGACGCGGGGCCGATGCCATCGCCGTGCCCGTAACGGCGGCGCTACTCCTAGCCACCTCGGCCGCCATGCTGCGCTGGACGGGCTACGTCATGGCCGAGGTCCTGTCCATCACCGCAGTCGTCGCCGCCGTGACTTCTGCGGCCATAGCCGTCACGCGGCCACGGTGGTTGGTGGTGACCGCCGCGGCGGCTGGAGCCGCAGGACTGGCCCGCCATGGGGCGCTGGTCACCGTCCCCGTCTTAGCGGTCCTGGTACCCGTCCTGGTACACGGACGACGGGCGCAGGTACGAGCCGGGGCCACCATCGCGCTCGGGGGCGCCGCCACCTGGTACTTCAGCACGCGCCTCCTGCTCGATGCAGCGCCACAATCCACTAGGGCGATCGTGTGGCATCCCCCCGGGGTGGGCGACCTGCGCACCCTCGTGGACACCCTCGGTGCCTATTGGCTGCCGAGTGGCCTAGGGCCCGCCCTGACCCGGGCGTTGGTGTTGGGGGCGGGGATAGTGGCGGTGGTGGTCATCGGGCGGGCGGCGACTGGAGCCGGAGGAGGGCGCACCCCTCGCCCGCCGTTGGTCGTGTTGGCCGGCGGGATGGCTCTCGCCCAGATCATCATGTTGGCGGTCAGCAAGACGTGGCTCGATCAGGCCATCGTGGCGGACGACCGCCTGGTCCTGCCCGTGGTACCCCTGGTGATCCTGATGCTCGGCGCAGCGTGGCCGGTCGACACCACCCACCAACCCCGGCTTCGTGCCATCGGGCTCTCGCTGGTTGTTGTGGTGCTCTGTGCCCAACTCGCCCGCACCGCCGACTGGATCCACCAGTCCCGAGGCGATGGCATCGAATACAGCCAGCGCCGCTTCGCCACCTCACCCACCCTCGCCGCCGTGCGCGCCCTACCCGCCGCCACGTCGCTGTGGACCAACGACGTAACGCTGCTGTCGCTGCGGGCCGAACGACAAGCATTCCCAGTGCCCGCCCGCACCAACGGCTACAGCGGCCTCACCGATCCCGGGTTCGAGGCCAATCTGGCCGCCCTGCGCGATGGCCTGGCCGCCGGGGGGGCGGTGGTGTACGTGGAGGGGTTCACCTATCCGCGTTTACTGAGCCGGGACGAACTGGAGGCGTTGGTACCCGGTTTGGTAGCCGAACCCTTTGCCGATGGCGCCATCCTGCGGGCCGAGGACTGACCTCTCCTAGGATCTGGAGATGTCCACTTCTGTTGCGCTCGTGCACGGGTTCGCCACCTCTAGTGCGCGCACCTGGGGCGACAACGGATGGCTCGACCTCCTCGCCGATGCCGGCCGTCGCGCGTGGCCGATCGATCTGCTCGGCCACGGCACCGCCGCCAAGCCCCACGACCCGGCGGCCTACGACGCCATGGAGCAATTGGTGCTGGCCCAACTCCCCGCCGAACCGGTCGACGCCATCGGCTTCTCACTCGGTGCCCGGGTGCTGCTCAGCCTCGCCAGCGAGGTGCCCGAGCGCTTCGAGCGCCTTGTGCTCACTGCCGTCGGCGCCAACCTGTTGCGCAGCGACGGCAGTGATCTGGTGTTGCGGGCCATCCAGGGCGAAGGTGATCCCGCCAATCCCGTCGTGGCCTACTTCGCCGGCCTGGCCCAGCACCCCGACGTGGATCCGCTCGCCCTCGCCGCCTGCCTCCAGTCGTCGCGCCCCGCCCTAAGTGCGCAGAGCCTGGCCCGGGTGAACATCCCAGTCCTGGTGATCCTTGGCGACCAAGACTTCGCCGGCCCCGGCGAGCCACTGGTAGAGCTGCTTCCTCACGCCGAACTGGTCACCTTGCGCAACATCGACCACTTCGCCACGCCGAAAGATTTTGGCTGCATCGATGCCGCCCTCACGTTCCTCGGGGCATCCCTGTGAGGCCGCCATGACCCGCGAATTCATCCTGGGGGTAGACCTCGACGGCGTCTGCGGCGACTACACCGCCGCCTTCCGAGCCGTGGTTGCCGCCGACCGTCAGGTGGCCCCGGAGACACTCGTCGACGCCCGCACCTGGGACTTCGCCGAATGGGGCATCCATGGTCCCGAAGAGTTCGACCGCCTCCACCGTCTGGCGGTGCTCGAACACCACATGTTCCGCACGATGCCCACGTTGCCAGGAGTAGCCGAGAGCCTCTGGCGGCTCTCCGATGCGGGGGTATGGATCCGCATCATCACGCATCGTCTCTGCGTGAACTGGGGTCATGCCATCGCCGTGGCCGACACCGTGGCCTGGCTCGACGACAAAGGCATCCCCTACCGGGACATCTGCTTCCTGGGGGCAAAACCGGAGGTGGAAGCCGATGCCTACGTCGACGACGCCACCCACAACGTGCAGGCCTTGCGAGCGGCCGGCAACCCCGTGATTGTCTTTGATGCCCCCTACAACCAAGCGGTCGAAGGCCCCCGGGCGTCTACCTGGGCGGAGGTGGAGGCGTTGGTGCTCGACTGGGTCAGTGAACGCGGGATACCCCTGCAATCCACCTTGCCCGGCCTAGACGAGGGTGCCGATCGCCTCACTCATCGCGTCACGCACCCCTGGGGCTAGCCCACCGGCACGGCGTTGCCGCCGCTGGCGGCGGAGCGATACATCGCGTCCACCACCTCGTGCGCCCGCACGGCGGTGAGCAGGTCGGGGTGATCACCCGCCGCGCCGGTGGCCACGGCCTCCACGAATCCTCGATCCTGGTTGGGTACTCGACCCCCACTGCGTTCACTGACCGCCGCTAGTAGTTCCTGGCCCTCCAGTGATCCCGACGAGCCATCGGAACGGATCCAGGTCACCGGACCGTGGGCGTCGTGCTCAAGCGTGATGAAGGCATGTTCGCAGATCACCTCGAGCCGTCGCAGGCTCGGCCGCTCTAAGAGTTGGTGCCAGACACTGACCAGCGTGCCCTGAGCCCCACCGGCAAATTCCATCGAACCCACCATGGTGTCTTCGATGCCCGGATGGCCATGAAAGGTGGAGGAGCGAGCACTCACGGATCGCATAGGACCGATCAGCCACTCGAGTGCATCAACGTCGTGGATCGAGTGCTCGAGCAATGTCCCGGCCCCGGCCTTGGTCTGGTCCGCCCGCCAACTCGAGCCGTACATCCCCTGCACCGGCAAGTACTGATCGTCGCGCAGCACCACGGCCTGCACGCGCCCGTTGGCGGGATCGGCCAACTGGTGCTCAAGTTCGAGGAAAGCGGGACTGCTGCGCAGCACCAAACCCACCTGATTGATCACACCGGCCTCCACCACCGCCGCCGCCGCCGACCGGGCCTGATCCAGGGTGATCGCCAACGGCTTTTCACAAAACAGCGGCAAACCGCGGGCCGCGGCGGCCATCACCACCCGAGGGTGCTCACTGGTCCAGGTACACACGTAGAGCGCGTCCACCGCCGCCATCACCGCCGCCTCGCTGCCCATCGCCTCGGCCCCGGAGGCCTGGGCGAAAGCCCGAGCGCGCGACGGATCCACGTCGTACACGGCGGCGATCACGTGATCGGCCCCGGAGCGCCGCAAGCTCTTCCCGTGGTAGGTGGCGATGTGCCCCGCTCCGATGAACCCAACCTTCACCGTCACGACCGACCCCGCTCTCGCTTCATGTGTTTTGCACGGTGAGGCCACCATCCACCGCGATCACCGCCCCCGTGATGAACGAGGCCGCCGGCAGCAAGAGCGACAGGGTGATCTGGGCCACTTCCTCGGGGTCGCCGTAGCGCCGCATCGGCACCCGCCGCCGAGCGAACTTGACCTTGTCTGCATCGGGGATCGCCTCGGTCATGCCGGTGCGAATCGGCCCGGGGCACACACAATTCACCGTGACCCCCCGGGGCCCGAGTTCCACCGACAGCGACCGCGTGAGGCCCACCACACCGTGTTTGGCACTGGTGTAGGGGGCGATGAACGCCGTGGCTCCGAGCCCCTCGGTGGAGGCAACATTCACCACCCGGCCGGCCCCGTGGCGGCACAGATCCGCCAGCGAGGCACGAATCATGCCGGCATAGGCGGTGAGGTTCACGGCCATGGTCTGTCCCCAGGCCTCGTCGAAATCGTCGTGATCGATCGGGGCCGGGATGCTGATGCCGGCGTTGTTCACCAAGAGATCGATCGGCCCCAGAGCCACCCGGGCCTCCTCCACGGCGGCTTCGATGGCCGGACCCTCCGCCAGGTCTACCACCACGGCTACGGCCTGACCCCCGTTGGCCACGATGGCCTGCGCCACCGCCTCTGCGCCCTCCCGACTGCGGTCCAGGACCGCTACCGAGGCGCCTTCATCGGCCAGGAGGTAGGCGGTGGAACGCCCCATACCGCTGGCGGCACCGGTGACCACCGCCACCTGGCCGGCGATCGAGCGACTGAGTTGGGTGAGGCGAGCCATAGGCCGCACCCTAGAACGAAGGGATGCACCCGAGGTCACCGACCCGGAGGGGGGTACTTCCGGTGCCACCCCGTTCGAACCCGCCCCGACTCCCCTGGCGCGCATCGCGCCCGAGGTGGTGCCCGCTGGCCCCGAAGGCTGGCGCCGCTCATCGGCCCAATCCACTCCATCGGGCCACGAGTGGCAGGCTGTGGGGATGGACGCTCGTGCCCTCCTCAGTTTCATCGATGCCTCCCCCTCGCCGTTTCACGCGTGCGCCACGGTCGCCGCCCGGCTTGAGGCGGAGGGGTACCGGGAAGTTTCCGACCAATCCGCCTTCCCTACCGACCCGGGGCGCTATCTCCTGCGGCGGGGCGGCAGCCTGGTGGCGTGGGCGATGGCGCCCCAGCACCAGGCCGCTGACGGCTTTCGCATCATCGGGGCCCACACGGATTCGCCCAATCTGCGACTGCGGCCCCACCCCGACACCGGCGGTTACGGGTACCGGCAGTTGGCGGTGGAAGTGTACGGCGAGGCCCTGGTCAACTCGTGGCTCGACCGCGACCTCGGGCTGTCGGGGCGAATTGTGGTGCGCGGGCCCCACGGCCCGGTGACCCAACTCATCCTCATCGACCGCCCCATCGCCCGGGTGCCGCAACTCGCCATCCATCTCGACCGCGAGGTGTCCACCAGGGGTCTGCTGCTCAACCCCCAGGAGCACCTTCGTCCCATTTGGGGCCTCGGCGACCACCACCAGGGGGAGGTGGCGCATTTTGTGGCCGCCGAAGCTGGGCTGAGTGTCGACAGCATTCTCGGGCTGGACCTGATGCTTCACGACCTCACCCCCAGCACCTTCATAGGGGAGCACCAAGATCTGATCAGCGCCCCCCGTCTCGACAACCTCTGTTCTTCCTGGGCCGGGATGGAGGCCCTCGTCGCCGCCACCGACCCCGCCGCCCCCACCACCGCCCAGATTCCCATCCTCGCCTTGTTCGACCACGAAGAGGTGGGCTCGTCATCGGATCGCGGGGCCGCCTCCCCCCTCCTGGAAGCGGTGACCGAGCGCATCGGGCTGGCCTTGGGGGGCGGTCGTGACGAACACCGGCGGGCCCTGGCGGCCTCGTGGTGCTGCTCAGCCGACATGGCCCATGCCACCCATCCGAACTATCCGGAGCGTCACGAACCGGGCCACATCATCGACCTCGACGGAGGCCCCGTACTCAAGATCAATAGCAATCAGCGCTACGCCACCGATGCCCTCTCCGGAGCGGTGTTTGTGGTGGCCTGCGAGCAGGCCAATGTGCCGCTCCAGCGATACGCCCACCGTGGCGATTTGCCCTGCGGCTCCACCATCGGACCGATCACCGCCACCCGTATGGGGATCGCCACCTTCGATGTGGGAGCACCGCAGTTGGCTATGCATTCGGCCCGAGAACTGTGTGCCGCCGATGAGCCGATCCGTTATGCCCGAGCCATGACGGCATTCCTCGCCCCCGCATAGGCCATGGGGGCGCGTTCCGGTCGGCGTTCCCTCGGGGCGGAGGCCACCGAGCCACCTGAGTGGATCCTGGGGGGTTGGGGCACACTGGTGGGGTGGATAGCCACGATCGGGAACAGCGGATGTGCGGCAACAAGGCCCGCCATCGGAACCAGGCGGCGGCCGAGGAGGCCATCAAGCGTCGCGCCTGGGACCAAGGCCGGGATGGTGCGGCTCTGTCGTGCTACCCCTGCGACTACTGCCACCAGTGGCACCTCACCAGTAAGCCTCCACGGTGGCCGTGATCGGGCAGACTGTGCCTATGCCCGACGAACCCGCCCTACCGCTTCCTACCGACGATGAGCTGCGCGCTCGGCTCACCCGGGAGCAATACAACGTCACCCAGAAGGGCGGCACCGAACGAGCGTTCAGTGGTGCCTACTGCCATACCAAGGATCCCGGCACCTACCGGTGCATCGTGTGCGATGCCACCCTGTTCCACTCCGATACCAAGTACGACTCGCACAGTGGTTGGCCCAGCTTTACCGACCCCGCCCAGCGCGACGCCGTGCGCTTGCTCACCGACTCCAGTCATGGCATGACGCGCACCGAGGTGCGTTGTGCGCGCTGCGATGCCCACCTTGGTCACGTGTTCCCCGATGGACCTGGCCCTACGGGCGAGCGCTACTGCATGAACAGCGCCTCCCTCGTGTTGCTGCCCGAAGACTGACAACCGGCGCGTCCGGCGGTAGGATCGAACGTATGTTCGCGCCTCCCGCTCTTACCGATGAACAGGAACAGGCCGCCACCCACGCGGGAGGGCACCTGTTGATCGTGGCCGGTGCGGGTACCGGCAAGACCACCACCCTGGCTGCCCGTCTGGCCCACCTGGTGGACACCGGCGTGGCCCCCGAACAGATCCTGCTGCTCACCTTCAGCCGTCGGGCGGCCGCCGAACTCACCCAGCGGGCCGAAGTGGTGATGGGGGCGCGTATCGCCGCCGCCTGTTGGAGCGGCACGTTTCACGCCATGGCCAATCGCTTCCTCCGCCGTTACGGGCGCGCCATCGGCCTGGAGCCAACCTTTACCGTGCTTGATCAGGCCGATACCGCCGACCTCCTGGCCTACGTACGAGATGAGCATCAACCACCGGATGCGCGACGTCGCCGTCGCACCAACAAAGACGCGCTGGCGGCCATCTGGAGCCGCTGTGTCAACACCCGTCGCCCCCTCGTGGAGGTGCTCGAGCGCTGGTACCCGTGGTGCCTCGACGACGCCGAGGAGTTACGCGTCGTCTACGCGGCCTACCTCCAGCGCAAGCACACCCACCGCGTCCTCGACTACGACGACCTCCTCCTCCACTGGTGGGCATTGCTGCGCACACCCAGCATCCGGCCGTTGGTGGCCGAGCAGATCACCCATGTCCTGGTGGACGAAGTGCAGGACACCAACGCCCTCCAGGGCGACATCCTCGCCGAGTTGGCGGCCCTGGGCGCCACGATGACCGCCGTCGGCGACGATGCCCAGGCCATCTACGGATTCCGAGCCGCCACCGTGCGAAACATCCTGGATTTTCCCACCCGTTTCGGGGCCGATGTGGTCACCCTGACCCGGAATCACCGCTCCACCCCCGAGGTGCTCGCCGCCGCCAACGCCGTGATGGCCGATGCCCTCGAGCGGCACCCGAAGGATCTCCGCGCCGAACGTTCCTCCGGCGCCCGGCCTCGGCTCGTAACCGCCCACGATGAGCACGCGCAGGCCACCGGGGTGTGCGACGCCGTCGTGGAGCGCATGGAAGCCGGCGTGGCCTTGCTCCAGCAGGCCGTCCTGTTCCGCACCAGCCATCACAGCCAGGTCCTCCAGGTGGAACTGACCCTCCGCAACATCCCCTTCGTCCTCTATGGCGGCCTCAAGTTCTTGGAGGCATCCCATGTGAAAGACCTCGTCTGTGCGCTCCGCCTGGTAGAAAACCCGGCCGATGATCTGGCCTGGTTCCGGGTGCTGCAGTTGATCGACGGCATCGGCCCCACCCATGCCCGCGCCATCACCGCCGCCCTGCACAACCACCAAGCCATCGACAACCCCCACCTCAACCCCCTTCTCACTGCCCTCAACACGGCGCGCGCTCCCGCCCTGCGCGCCACCCCGGGGGCTCAGGTGGCCGAGGTGCGCCGCTGGCTCGACGCCCGGGTGGAGCGCCGCCACCGCAACGGCGCCGCCCGCACCGCCGATCTCGACCGGCTCGAACAGGCCGCGGGTACCGCTCCCAGCCTGGAGCGATTCCTCACCGACCTCACCCTCGATCCCCCCTCCTCCACCGGCGACCTCGCCGGCCCGCCTCATCTGGACGACGATTACCTCACCTTGTCCACCATCCACTCAGCCAAGGGGGCCGAGTGGGATGTCGTGCACCTCATCCACCTGGCCGACGGATGCCTGCCGTCGGATATGGCCACCGGACATCCCGAGGAGATCGAGGAGGAGCGGCGCCTCCTCCATGTGGCCATGACCCGGGCCCGTGACGATCTCTGGCTCCATGTGCCATTGCGGTACCACCACCACCGCCAGAACAGCCGCGGGCGGGATGCCCACAGTTATGCCCAACGCTCGCGGTTCATCTCCCCTGCCGTGGCCTCCGAATGCGACGAGACCTTCGCCACGCCTCCCGCCCCCCCGACGGAGACGCAGGAGGTTGCGGTGGCACCAGCAGTGGCCGAGGTGCAGGACTTCCTGGCCGGACTCCTCGAGGCCTGATCTCAGCGCCTATCGCGGCCGAGCGGGAGCGAAGCGCGTATCGTTTGATCCTTCGTGAACGAACCGCCTCTTCGCCGAGATCAACGTCGGGTCCATGTACCCGCCCCCGCCCCGGTTGCCCCCTCCGCGTCGCCCGCGGCGCCCCCGGTCGCCCCGCCCCGCCGGGCCAGCCCCGGCCGCTCGGTCTTCGGAGCACCCGCCGCAACGGGGGCCCCGCCCAGACCCCCCGCAACGGGCCGGGCAACTCCACCACCTCCGAAGAAACCGCGCCCCACCAAGCAGTCGCCTCGCCGTCCGCGTCACCCCAAACTGCGTCGGGTGCTTCTCCTCACGTCGCTGTTCCTGCCGATCGTGTTGCTGCTGGGCCTGCTCCTCGGATACCGCTACGCGGCATCGGTCTACGACAACATCGAAAAGATCCCGCTCTCCAACGTCCTGGCCACCGGCGGAACGGGCACCAACTATTTGATCGTGGGTTCCGACTCGCGCGACCCCCAAGCAATCCTCGATGCGGGGCTCGATCCCGCCGCCTTCGAGGACGGTGGCGGCAGTCGCTCCGACACCATGCTCATCCTCCGGATGAAGGGTTCGACCGCCACGATGATGTCGATACCTCGTGATCTCTACCTTCCCATCGCTGATACCGGCGGCTCCCAAAAGATCAATGCGGCCTATAACGGAGGTCCAGCCCGGTTGGTGAAAACAATCCAGTCTTCCCTGGGTATCCCGATCAACCATTACATGGAGGTGGACTTCGTTAGCTTCTCCCGCCTGGTGGACAGCCTCGGGGGCATCGTGATCGAGTTCCCGAATCCGGCCATCGATACCAATTCGGGGTTGAACATCACCCAGGCCGGACCGAACCTGCTCGACGGGCCCCAGGCTCTTTCCTATGTGCGCTCACGGCACTATGAGGTGGTGGACGGCAACGGAACGGTGAAGCCCATCGAGGTGGCCAGCGATCTCGGCCGGGTGTTGCGCCAACAGCGGTTCTTGACCACCGTCTTCGCCAAACTGGGGGCCACCAAAAACCCGTTCGTGTTGACCGGGGCCGCCAACGATGCCAGCGACGGTCTGCGGATCGACGACTCGCTGGGCCTGATCGAGGCGATCCGACTGGGTTGGCAACTCCGCTCCCTCAACCCCACCTCGGTGGAGTTGCCGGTGACCAGTGGCCGCAACGGGTCGGGCTCGGTGCTCTTCTTGTCGCAACCGGCAGCCGATGCCGCCCTCGCTCAGTTTCGGTGACCAGCCCTCACGCGGGGTAGGCAGCGACCTCAGTGGCTTTGACACTGACCCAGACAGCGGCGCCGATGCCCAGCGCCATCTCCGCTACAGCCGCCGCCGTTACCTCGGCCACCAGAGGCACCGGCCCCGCCACCTGTACCCGCACTCGTTCTCCGTATCCTTCGATGGCCGCGACGGTGCCGCCCCAGATGTTTCGGGGACTGCCGTCGGGGCGATGACGGTAGAGCGCCACCGCGCCGGGCCGGATAGCCACGAATACCGGGCCATCGCCCGGGGCCTCCGCCGCCCGAATGACCCCTCCCCCCGGCACGGCCAGGGCCACACCGCGGGCCTGGGCCGGGAGCAGGTTGGTGCCCCCCAACTCCGCCGCCCAGGTGGTCCGCGGGCGCGCCACCAGATCGCTCAGCACGCCACGGTCGCTCACCTCCCCGTTCTCGATCACCACGACCCGGTCGGCCAACACGGCGGCATCGAGGGGGTCGTGGGTCACCATCACGCACGGACCGTGGTGATGGGCGAGGTGGTCGCGCAGCTCTCGGCGCACCGCCGCACGACGGTGAGAGTCGAGGGCCGCCAGGGGTTCGTCGAGGAGTAACACCATCGGCGCCGGGGCCAATGAGCGGGCCAAGGCCACCCGCTGGGCTTCCCCCCCGGACAACTCGGCCACCGCATCGTTGGCCCGCTCCTCTAGTCCGATGCGCGCCAGCCAGTCGAGTGCCTCTCGGCGAGCGGCGCGACGGGCGGTGCCACCGGCGCGCAGACCGAAGGCCACGTTGTCGGCTACGTCAAGAGCATCGAAGAGCCGCAGGTCCTGGAACACCACGCCGATGGACCGGTCCTCGGGAGGTACGAAGGTGGAGGCGGCGGGCTCGTCGAGTACCTCCTCTCCCAAACAGAGGCGGCCCTCGGTGAGCGGCGACAGACCGCACAACACCCGCAGCAGGGTCGTCTTCCCCGCCCCATTGGGTCCCAGCACCGCCACGGTTTCACCCGGCTCCACCATCAGATCCACCTGCAGGTGCCCGTCACCCATGGGCGCCCCTCCCGCCAGGGCCAACCTCATGTTCCCCCCAGCCAATGATCCCGCAAGGAGGCGAGGACAGTGACCGACACGCCGAGCAGCACGAGGCTGAGCAAAATGGCTGTTTGTTCGTCGGTCTTGAGGGCTTGGTTGATGGCCAACGGCATCGTTCGGGTGCGGCCCTCAAAACTCCCGGCGAAGGTGATGGTGGCCCCGAATTCGCCGAGTGCCCGTGCCCACGACAAGGCCGCTCCCGCGCCCAAGGCGCCGCGTATCGATGGCAACGTCAGGCGCGTCAACACCATGCCCCGAGAAGCACCGAGGGTGAGGGCGGCGTCCTCGTAGCGACGGTCCACTCCCCGCAACGCCGACTCCACGGTGATCACAAAGAAGGGCAGGCTCACGAAGGTGGCCGCTACCACCGCCGCGGTGGTCGTAAAGGCCAGCTGGATACCGAACCAGCGGTCGAGCCACTGGCCCACCAACCCGTCCGGGCCGAAGGCCAGGAGGAGCGCCACCCCGCCCACCACCGGCGGCACCACCATCGGCAGGGTCACGAGCGCCCGAGCCACCCGACGCCCAGGAAAAGCCACGCGCGCCAGCAGCCAGGCGATGGGAAACCCGAAGCCCACACTGAGAAGGAGAGCCCAACCGGAGACCACGAGCGATAGCCGTAGCGCCCGGCGGTTGGCCGGTTGGGCCAGGATCTCACCGGCGGAGGACCACGGAGCCCGGGCCACGAGGGCCACCACGGGAATCACCACCAAGACCAGCAAGGCTGCCCCCCCCACCGCTGCGAGCAGTCCGGTACTCAGGCCTCGGCGGGAACGGCGGGGATGCCCAGCGGGGGGGTTCGGTGCCATCGGTCCCAGGGTAGTCAGGATTTGACTACCGGGGGGACGGTGGTTGGATAGGGGGATGGACCGCGCCCCTGAGACGCGCCGCCTCACCGAATGGGTGCTCCTCGGCCTGCTCGATGAAAGCCCCAACCACGGCTTTGCCCTTGCTCGCCTCCTGGGGCGAGGCGGGGAGATTGGACGGGTGTGGGCGGCCAGTCGGCCCCTCACCTACCGGGCCATCGAGCAACTGGTGGCCGCCGATCTGATCACCCCAGCCCGCACCGAAGCTGGCGACGGACCGGTGCGCACGGTGTATCGACTCCGTCCGGCGGGTCGACGAGCGGTACGTCAGTGGCTGGCGACCCCAGTAGCCCGCTTCCGGGATGTCCGAGCCGAGTTGATAGTGAAACTGCTGCTGCTGGAGCGATCCGATCGGTCCACCGCCACCTTGCTCAGGGATCAGCGAACGGCCTTCGCCGATGCATTGGCCCTCGCCCAGGGCACCGTCGAAACCGATGCCGTGAGTCGCTGGCGCCGCAGCCAGGCCCACGCCATCGAGCGTTTCCTCGAATCAGGGCCCGCCCCGTTCGGTTAGCCCGGCTGCTGTCGGCGTTGCCCTGATGATTGGGGGCAGGCATCAGGGGCGAAACCGCCCACCGGCCGGAGCGAACCGATACTCAAGCGTCCACGGTCACCTGGAGGACCCGGTCGACGAAATCGGCGACGCCATCCGCCCGCTTGTCGCGCCGAATCACTTGGCCGCCGAGCACCTCAGCCCCCAACGCGGTGGCGGCATCGGACATTTTGGTGAGGGCCCGCCCCGGATCGATGGCGTAGGTAAGAAACACGATGGTTCGCTTTCCGGCCAGGGCCGGCAGGGCGCGGATCCGACCCAGGCGACCGGGCCGCTGTCCTACGAGAAGGAGCCCATCCACCCAACTGCCCAGAATCACCACGTCCGCGTTGGACAGCGCCTGGTAATCGATCTGGGTCGTGGGGAACGCCGTGGTGGGAAGCCCCCGCTCGCTCAGGCCCGCGGCGATGGCATAGCCAGCCTTGGCCGTGTTCCCGGTGAGGCTCTCAAAGATCACGACGGCTTCCATAGCTCCCTTTCTCGTCCCTGCTCAGCGGGCGGCTTGTTTGATGCGGGCCATGACGTCATCGGTGAGTTGGGGCATCACCTCGAGGGCCACCATGTTCTCCTGCACCTGTTCCACACAACTCGCCCCGGTGATCACCGTGGAGACATGAGGGTTCTTGGCGCACCAGGCCAGGGAAAGTTGCGACAGGGTGCAATCGAGTTCCTCGGCGATCTGGGCCAGCGCCTTCACCTTCGCGTTGCGGCCTTCGTCGATGAGCATGTCCCGGAGCCACTCATAGCCCGGCAGCGTGGCCCGGCTCCCCTCGGGAATGCCGTTCAGGTACTTGCCCGACAGGAGCCCGGAAGCCAGCGGACTCCAGGTGGTGAGCCCGAGCCCGATGTCCTCGTAGAGACGGGCGTACTCCCGCTCCACCCGCTTGCGTTCGAGAATGTTGTACTGAGGTTGTTCCATCACTGGCTTGCGGAGGTGGTATTTGTCGGCGATGGCCCACGCCGCCCGGATCTCATCCGCCGACCATTCCGAAGTACCCCAGTAGAGGGCTTTTCCTTGGTCGATGATGTCCGACATCGCCCACACCGTCTCTTCAATCGGTGTCTGCGGGTCGGGGCGGTGGCAGAACAGCAGATCCACGAAATCGAGACCGAAGCGCTGGAGCGACCCGTCCACCGAATGCATGAGGTACTTGCGGTTCAGCGTGTTGCGAGTGTTCACCCCTTCGGTAAGCCCCCAAAACACCTTGGTGGACACCACGTAGGTCTCCCGCGCCCAACCGAGTTGGGCAATGGCCTCCCCCATGATCCGTTCGGATTCGCCCCCGGCGTAGGCCTCTGCGTTGTCGAAGAAGTTCACACCGCCTTCCTGGGCGGCTTCGATACAGTCCCGGGCCTTTCCTACGTCGAGTTGGGGTCCGAAGGAAACCCAGGATCCGAAGGAGAGGACACTTACCTTCAGGCCGGAACGGCCCAGTCGTCGATATTCCATTGTCCCTTTCTACCGCTTACCCTGCCGATATGGTTTCCGAGCTGTTCGATGCCGATGTCTGGGCTTCCGTGGAAGGCTTCGACCTCACCGATATCACCTACCACCGGTCCAAGCACCACGGCACCGTGCGCGTGGCCTTCAACCGACCCGAGGTACGCAACGCCTTTCGACCAGGCACGGTCGATGAGTTGTACCGGGTGCTGGACCATGCCCGCCAGAGCCCCGACGTGGGCTGCGTGCTGCTCACGGGCAACGGCCCGTCGCCCAAAGACGGGGGCTGGGCGTTTTGCTCGGGCGGCGACCAACGCATCCGGGGTGCCGACGGGTATCGCTACGCGCAGGGCGATACGGCTAGCACCATCGACCCCACCCAGACCGGCCGTCTGCACATCTTGGAGGTGCAGCGCCTCATCCGCTTCATGCCCAAGATCGTGATCGCCGTGGTTCCCGGCTGGGCCGCCGGGGGTGGCCACAGCCTGCATGTGGTGGCCGACCTCACCCTGGCCTCCCAGGAGCATGCGCGGTTCAAACAGACCGACGCCGATGTGGCCAGTTTCGACGGCGGGTTTGGCTCGGCCTACCTCGCCCGCCAAGTAGGGCAGAAGTTTGCCCGGGAGATCTTCTTCCTGGGCGAGGAGTACAGCGCCGCTGATGCCCACCGGATGGGCATGGTGAACGCCGTGGTTCCCCACGCCGACCTCGAGCGGGTGGCGTTGGAATGGGGGGCCAAGGTGAACGCCAAGAGCCCCACCGCCCAGCGAATGCTGAAGTACAGCTTCAACCTCATCGACGACGGCCTGGTGGGCCAGCAACTCTTCGCCGGGGAGGCCACCCGCCTGGCGTACATGACCGAAGAAGCCACCGAAGGCCGCGACAGTTTTCTCGAAAAGCGGAAGCCCAACTGGGCCCCGTACCCCTGGCACTACTAGGTCGGGTCAGTCCGCCGACTTGGCCCGCTTGGCGCTACGGGCCCGGGTGGTTTGGTCGAGGATCACCTTCCGCAGCCGCACGCTGGTGGGGGTCACCTCAACACACTCGTCTTCGGCAATCAGTTCGAGGGCCTGCTCCAGCGACAGCGCTCGCGGTGGAATGAGTTTCTCGAACGCCTCGGCCGTGGAGGAGCGAATATTGTTGAGTTTCTTCTCTTTGGTCGGGTTGATGTCCATGTCGTCGGCTCGGGAGTTCTCCCCCACGATCATCCCCTCGTAGACCGGCACCCCCGGGCCCACAAACATCACTCCCCGCTCCTGGAGCGCGGTCAGGGCGAAGCCGGTGGTGGGGCCAAGCCGGTCGGCCACCAACGATCCGTTGGGCCGCCCCTTGATCTCCCCGGCCCACGGCTCCATGCGCTCGAACACGTGGTGCAAGAGCCCCGTGCCGCGTGTCTCGGTGATGAACTCGGTGCGGAACCCGATCAAACCTCGGGCCGGCACGAGGTACTCCATGCGCACCCAGCCCGTGCCGTGGTTGATGATCTGCTCCATGCGCCCCTTGCGCAGGGCCAGCAACTGGGTGACCACCCCGAGGAAGTCTTCCGGCACGTCGATCGTGAGCCGGTCGACGGGCTCGTGAATCTTTCCGTCGATCTCCTTGATGAGCACCTGGGGCTTACCCACCGTGAGTTCGAAGCCCTCGCGGCGCATCATCTCCACCAATACTGCCAGTTGCAACTCGCCGCGACCCTGCACCTCCCAGGTGTCGGGCCGCTCGGTGGGCAGCACCCGGATGCTCACATTGCCCACCAGTTCACGATCGAGGCGGGCCTTCACGAGGCGGGCGGTGAGGAGTTTGCCCTCCTTGCCGGCGAGGGGCGAAGTATTGATGCCGATGGTCATCGACAAGCTCGGCTCGTCGATGTGGATCACCGGCAGGGGTCGTGGATCGTTCACATCGGTGAGGGTCTCGCCGATGGTGATCTCGGGGATCCCGGCGATGGCGATGATCTCCCCCGGGCCCGCCTCCTCGGCCGCCACGCGCTCCAGTTCTTCGGTGATGAACAATTCGGTGATCTTGGCTCGTTCAGTGGTGCCATCGGCCCGGCACCACGCCACCGTGTCGCCCTTGTGCAGATGACCGTTCATGATTCGACACAACGCCACCCGACCCAGGTACGGGGAGGAGTCCAGGTTCGTCACGAGGGCCTGGAAGGGGGCTTCGGGATCGAACTCAGGGGCGGGAATCCGCTCGAGCAGGAGGTCGAGGAGCGGCTTCAGGGTGGCACCCTCGGGGAGTCCGGCGCCGTCGGCGGGCCGTTCCATGGACGCTTTTCCCTCCCGGGAAACGCAGTAGACGATCGGGAAGTCAAGTTGGTCGAGGTCGGCTTCGAGGTCGAGGAAGAGTTCCTCCACCTCGTGCACCACCTCGGCGATGCGGGCGTCGGCCCGGTCCACCTTGTTGACCACTAAGACCACCGGCAACTTGGCCTCCAGCGCCTTGCGCAGCACGAAGCGCGTCTGGGGCAGCGGACCTTCCGAGGCGTCCACCAGGAGCAACACCCCATCCACCATCGACAGACCCCGCTCCACCTCGCCACCAAAATCGGCGTGACCGGGAGTGTCGATGATGTTGATCTTCACGTCGCCGTAGGCCACCGAGGTGTTCTTGGCGAGAATGGTGATCCCTTTCTCACGCTCGAGGTCCATCGAGTCCATGACACGCTCGTTCACGTCCTGGTTCGATCGGAAGGCGCCCGATTGCCAGAGCATCTTGTCCACCAGGGTGGTCTTGCCGTGATCAACGTGAGCCACAATGGCCACGTTGCGGAGGTCGGCGCGAGTCGCCATGGGAAGGTTCCTTCGGTCTGCGGGGGGTTGATCAGACTACGGGTTGCCCTGGTTCGGACCCTCATTGACCTACGGCCCTAACGGCCCTGCCCTCGGGCGGCCAACCCTGGGGGGCCTGCTTGCCCCCTGCGATTTCACCGAGTTCACTACAATGGCATGCTCACCGACCAAGTCACCTTCACCGAAGCCGAACTCCTCCTAGACCACCCCATTGCCGAGCCGCTCATCGAGGGCGGCGTGCGCTGCCATGGCGGTTTTGATACCGATGGCACCTACCTTTCGCCCCGCACCCGGTTCCGGATACCCGCCATCGCCGCCTGGCAGGCCCAAAACGCTCAGACCTTCGGCACAGAGCCACTCCTTGTGCCGCTCGATACCTGGCCCGCCCACTTCCCCAATGTGGCCCAAGCCCGCCACCTCATCACCGCCGGAGTCCCCGAGCCGCTCATCGCCACCCTCACCCGCATCGGCACGGTAGAAGGGTTCGGCGCCAACATTCGGTTCCTGCAGCCTGGTGACCTGCAGCCACACTTCGAACAGGACGTGCGCGGCACCGCCCTCGACCACCTCGGCCGGGGCCTGTTCGAAGCTCATGGCCGCGACGAAGCCGGCTGGGAGGAAGAGGCCGGGCACCGCGACATGTGGTTCGCCGCCCGAGACATCGCCTTCCAATCCCCCGCTACCGAGATCGATGTGGATGGCATGCTGGCCCGCATGGGCTTCGGCCCGGCGGGGTCTGGGTCCTCCCCAGAGCCCACCCGTGCCCTCCCCGCCGACATCGACCCCAACCTCGAGATGATCGCTCGGCTCATGATCAGGGTCCTGCTCATTGAGGTGCAGGCCTTCCACACCTTTGCCTGGGCCGAGGAATGGCTATCGGATCCGAATCTGGTGGCTGGCGAGGGCCGCGCCGCCGCCCTGGTGTCGTACATTCGCGCCGATGAGACCCCCCACGTCGATTACCTCCGGACGGCGCTCAGTGAGATGCGTGACTACACCTGGATCGGATCGGGTGGATCGAAGCACCCCGGCACCGAGATGATCGGAACGCTGTGGCAACTTGGCCTCGAACAGTCCCTCGGGGCGGAACGGGAACAGACGCGCGCCTCGGTGCTGGCCGAGGTGGAGCATTGGTGCGGGAAACACCCCCACGGCACGGCCACGCTGGGGGCGTTCCACGCCCTAGCGGACCCGGCATAACACCCGCCACCGCCTTCGCTCCCGCCAACCCGCTGGCGGGGCCTCCGGCGGCGCCGCCGGTGGGACGCCGAGCTGCCCGAGACACGGCCGTCGTGACCGAACTCCACCCGCCGCGCCGGTCCATGGAGCCGAGATGCCCTTGATGGTGAGGATCTGTGAACAAGGGCCAGCGAGGCGGTTGTTCCTGGCGGGCCCTGCCAGAGCAACCGGGCGAGGACCCGCTAGCTACCCGCTGGGTAGTCCGAGCCTCCAAAGGGGGACGGCCCCAGGCGCCTCCTGCCGAAGCGGGAGGCGGCCCGGGGCCGCCAGTCGGACTGGCATCCACCGAGCGATCGTTGCGAACCCGTAGGTTCTCGTGGATCACCCACATCGCCCGTCGGAGCCAAGGCTCTGGCGGGCGATGCCCGTTGGGGGCCAGATCGCCGAAGCGCTCCGACTCCCTCCCGCTGGCGTGCCGGGTTGCCCCAGTTGCCTGACGGACCGTTCAACCCAAGCGGCTTGCGCCTCTCAAATTGAACGGACGGTGGATAACTCGTCCTCCCACAGCGACGGTTTCGGTGCGTTCCTGAGGGTTCTCCATCGGCCGAAGCCTCTGACCACTTCTCGCTCTCGCACCGCTCCATTTCGCTGCGGTAATGCCGATGATGAACCTCGTCGGTGCCGTCGTCAACAACTTTCAGAACATCCCCAGGGTTATCCCCCAACCCTTTTACTTGTCCACACAAAGACGACGGTTCTCCACCTTCTACCCACAGCAACACCCACAGGTGGCACCGCCCAAAACACTCCCGCCGCATCCGGTGGCCTCCATCGACCAGACTCACGGGATGGTCCACTCCCCGATGTATCGAGCCGGCGACTACGAAACACTGCGGGTGGAACGGGATGCCGAATTGGACGGCCTGCTCACCATCACGCTCAACCGACCGGCCAAACTCAACGCCCTGACCATCGCCCTGCACGACGAATTGCAGGATCTGTGTGCAGGCCTCGAAACCGACCCCACCGTGCGGGTGGTGGTACTCACCGGGGCCGGCCGAGCGTTCTCCGCCGGGGCTGACCTATCCGACCGTCGACCGCTGCCCCCGGTCAATGACCTTGACCGCCAGGCCCGGACGCACCTCGGGGGACGAACCTGCGAGATGCTCGATCGCCTCCCCCAAGTCACTATCGGGGCCGCCAACGGCCTCGCCATCGGTGGTGGTGTGGTGCTGTTGACCTGCTGCGACCTTCGGCTCGCCGCCGCCTCCGCCTGGTTCTCGATTCCCGAGGTGGAACTCGACCTCCCCCTGACCTGGCAGGCCCTGCCCCGTTTGATGCGCGAGTTGGGGCCGGCCCGCACGCGGGAGGTAGCGATGCTCTGCGAGCGCTTCACGAGCGCCGAGGCGGCGGCCTGGGGCTTGGTCAACTATGTCCACCCCGACGCCGAGTTCCCCATGGCCGTGCACACCATGGCGGCTCGGCTCCTGTCGATGGACCCGCTCAGCCTCTCATCCACCAAACGGGCCTGTGCCGCCCTAGCCAACGCCATGGTGCCCAAAGAGGTGAGCTGGAGCGATGCCGAGATGATGCTTCTCGCCCACCGGCAACAGGCCCTGCGGCGCGACGGATAACCCCTCCCACCCCCTCGCGCCCCATGCCGCCATCGCCATAAGTGGTGGGCGCTGCCGGGTTCGAACCGACGACCTGCTCGGTGTAAACGAGCTGCTCTACCAGCTGAGCTAAACGCCCGGGAACCGAACCATTGAGGTCCGACCGTGGTCACGGCACCGTAGCGGGTTCACGCGCGCTCCACGCCGCCCCGGTTCGGAACGAGACGGTGTTAGGCCCTCACTCAGCGAGCCGCCAGGTCCCGCACAGGGTCAATGTCCCTCCGGGGTCGACCGGCCGCCACGATGGCGTACATCGACGGACCCACCGGAAACAGAGCCGTATGGCCAGCGCAGCGATCACCCACCGCGACGGGCGTCCGAGGTGACTTCAGGATCATCGCACTGGCGATCTGCTCCACCTCGAGAAGGGATACAGGCACATCGATACAAGCCGTGATGCCCCCGTCGGGAGCCTTGCTCAGCGCCACCACCACGCCGATGCGACGGGCGAGGTGCCCCGTCACATGGTGACCCAGGTAACAAGTGGGCACTACGCGTTGGGAGTCTTCACCGGCGAGGCGATGGTTGGCCCGCTCAATGTCGTTATCGAGCATGCCCCCACCGTGGTCCGTCACCAGGATCGTGTAGCCCGCTGAGGTGCGGCACCCGCTCACCTCGACGGGCCGTTGCGGCGGCGAGTACGACAAGGCATTCTCGATGAGTTCGGCCATCACATGCACCAGGGCCGGGGCCTCGACGCCGTGGATGGACGCCGGGTCGAAATGACCCACCTCTACCCGTTCGTGCCCTTCAACCTCCCCCCGGGCTTCGTGCATGGCATCGGACAGTCGCATCGGTTGCGTACGCGATGACGGGAGATCGCTACCGGCCAGCACCCGTCGCGACTCGGCCCTTCGGCGCTGCCCAGGCGTGGGGTCGCCCTTTCCGGATTGGTCGGCCCTGCCGCCGGGGTCGGGTGTGTGGCGCGGCGGAGCGGCGCTGGTCCCTTCCGGCTCGGCGGTTGGCATGGGCCGATGCACGGCCAGCGTCGATGCGCCGGTCGTTGTCGTGTCCGTCTTGACCATGGTCAATCGGCCGAACCTCTGAACGAGGGCCAGCAGCAGGAGAACCGCGCTAATCGCCAACACCATGTTCCACGACAGTGGGACGGGCATCGGTGAGGGGGTGAGCATCGGCATGACGGGAAACCCGGGATTCTCCTAGTCGGACTGGACGAGAGCTGACCGTTGCCCCGCCCAGCGGCGGTTGGTGGCAGCGGGGGCGAGAGCGGCCACCGGGGCCAGCGGGGCCGCCGGAACAACAACAGCCACCGGAACAACAACGGCCGCCGGGGCCACCGGAACAACAACGGCCGCCGGGGCCACCGGAACAACAACGGCCGCCGGAACCTCCGGAGGAGCGGTGTGCTCCAGATCTCGCCAGAGCATCGCCGCCGGAATCGCCGTCCCCACCGAGGCAGGCAGTTCGATCGCCCAGGCCAGGATGGTGGGGTCCTCGGAGAGCATCACGATCTGACGGTCGTCGGCGGCCTGTACGAGGGTGTGGAGCAACGCTTCGGTGGCGGCAGCGTCGAGATGGCCAAACGGCTCGTCGAGCACCACCAGTAGATCGGGATTGGCGGTCTGCAGCACCGTCTCGAATCCTGCGATCAGGTCCTCGCCCACCACCTCATCGGCCACCGTGTCGGCCAGGAGGGCAGCCGCACGCGCGTCAGCGAGGCGCCGCGAGGTGGTCGCAACGTCGGTCTCGGCCTGGCTCCGGGCGGGGTCGAATGAACTGGCGTGATGCTTGAGGCGGCCCACCAACCCGGTGAGGTCCTCCATCGGATCCCCCGCGAACCGCTCGCCGCTGGGTAGTTCCTCGGCGAGTTGCCGGACCTTCCGGGCTACGCCACGAACCACCAACGCCGCTGCTTCGAGATTCCCTTCAGCCGAGGCAAAACCCTCCGTGGTGCGATCCATCTCGCGTTCGCTGGCCTGTTGGGCCAGCACGAGGGAGCCGGTGGCTCCGTCAAGTTGGCGACGCATCAGCGCCAGGGCTTCCACTTCCTCGGCGCGAGCCGCATCCTGGCTGGCGCGTTGGCTGAGTTCACTCTCCACCGCTGCCACCGAGCCCCGTGCCAACTGGAGTTCCTCGGCCAGGCGGTCCACCTCCCACTCGGCTGAACGAAGATCTACCTCGTAGGTCATCTCATCCCGATCGTCCGCCCCGGAATGGCTCTGACTACTCCCCGCCGCGTGGCGCGCACCGTCGGTCTCTGCCTCCCCGTCGAGCACCACCCCTTGGCTCTCCACATAGGCGGCGGCCGCCGATCCGAGATCGATCCCGGCGGGGTGGATGCCTGCCGCGACGAGGGCCTCCAGGAGGTCGGTCTGCAGGCTCGGGGCCACCCGTCGGTGTGCTTTGAGGAGTTCCTGCGTGCGGCCAAGTGGGTCCACCCCGAGGAGCTCAACCACCATGGCGTACAACCGCTGGCGCTCGGACTCAAGGTGTTGGTGCTCGGGCGAGCCCGCCGAGGCCTCCGTGAGAGCACCTAAGGCGGCGGCGGCGCTCTGGCGCTCGCGATTCAGGCCAGCGTGGCGGGGATCCACCACGCCCGAGCGGCCGCCGGAGATGACCACATCGATGTAGCCCGCGAACCCGTGGTGGGCCAACAGCGCCCGTTCGGCGGCCCGCACTTCAGCCACCCGCATTCTCGTAGCCGTCGCCCCCCAGCGACGACCCAACCGGTCCTCGGCCTCCACCACCGCGGCATGAGCTGCGTCTAGTGCCGCACGCTCTGGGGCACTGAGGGTGTTGGCCCGCATGGCTCGCTCAATCTCAACAAACTCTGCTTCTGCCACGGCCAGTCGAGTGCGGGCGCTGAGGAGTTCCTCCTCGCTGGGAGCAACACCAGCCACCGGCAGCTCTGCGAAGTCGGCCTCTAGGTCCCGCCAGGCCTCGGCGAGGGCCGTGGCCGTCGGATCCACCTCGTCAAAGCCCGCTGAAACCGAACGCAACGCCACGAGGGCATCCACCACCGCCGTCAGTACGGGATCGTCCCTTCGTTCAACCGGAGCCGAGGTTGCCTCCACTACTGGGGATGCGAGGATCACCAACGGGGTGCCTCTTGGGGCCGTGGCCTGACGATCCGCTAGACAGACCTCCGCATCGTGGTGGGCCCGGATGGCCTGTTCGACGGCCCGACCGGCGGCTGTGAGTTCGCTCCGCAGGGCTCCTTCGTCCATCCCCACCTCTGGTGTGTGATCCAGGTGGCGATCGGCTCGGCTAATGGCCTCCTCCAATGCCTCGCGCTGCTGGAGGACCTGGGCCACTTCGTGGTTGGCCGCGGCCTGCTCCTGCCGCCGCCGGTCCAGGAGGGCCTCGGCATCCTGGAGTGCCTCCTGGCCGCTCCTGACGGTGGCTTCGGTCTCCTCTACCCATATCGCCCCGTCGAGCAGAGCCTTCTGTCGACTGCTCAGCGCCACCAGTTCACGCGAGGCCGTTTCATGCTGCTCGCCCGCGGCGGTCACCTCCGCGGCCAGGCGCACTTGGCGCTGCGCTCGGTCGGCGGCCCGGCGCTGCGTGAATCCCACCGTCGCCGTCCGCAGATCGGCCGAGTCCAGCACCACCGCCGAAACCGCGCCGCTCGCCTCCCCAGATGGCGCGGCGAAGAGTTGCAACAACGCCGCGCGTTCCGCACGGCTGGAGAGGGTGATGGTGAGTCGCTGATGGAGGCTGCGGAGGCGAGGGCGAGAGGGCAAGTTCGTCGACATGTTGTTGGGTTCCCGACTCCCAACACAGTCCGTGTTGCCGAAAGCGGGCGTTGGCTTGGTATCGACCGGGAACAACCAACACTTGAGACCATCCCTACTGGTTCAGAAACCGCCCTCTACAGTCGATGAAGGACCACAGCCCCAAGGTAGGGGCCACAGCTAACGGAGGATCCCGTGTCGGTGAGAAATCGTCCCACCGAGGGTGAGGGTACGGTCGACCTAACTCGTCGGTATCTCAGCGAATTAGGTAATTTCCCGCTCCTCACCGCCGAGCAAGAGGTAGAACTCGCGCAGGCCATCGAAGCCGGTCGGCTGGCCGAGGAAGAACTGGCCACCACCACCCCCTCGCGGGCACACAAGACGCGACTCGAGAAGCACGTGGCGGCCGCCGAGTTGGCTCGCAGCACCTTCATCCAATCCAACCTGCGGCTAGTGGTGTCGATCGCCAAGCGATATCAGGGCACGGGAATGACGCTTCTAGACCTGATCCAGGAGGGAAACCTCGGGCTGATGCGAGCCGTAGAGAAGTTTGACTACCGCAAAGGTTTCAAGTTCTCCACCTACGCCACCTGGTGGATTCGCCAGTCCATCGGCCGAGGTATCGCCGACAAGGCCCGCACCATCCGGCTTCCTTCCCACCTCGTGGACACGATGTCGGTGCTCTCGAAGGCCTCGGCCACCCTGCTCAAAACGCTCGGGCGCGAACCCACACCCGCCGAGTTGGCGGAGGACACCGGGATGCGCCTTGATCGAGTGGAGTTGGCCCTCCAGGCGTCTCCTGATCTCATCTCGTTGTCGGTGCCCATCGGCGAAGACGATGCCGAACTGGGCGACATGCTGGCCGACGATAACGCCGAGGCTCCCTTTGACGCCGCCGCGCTTTCCCTGGCCAAGTCCGACCTCCACAACCTTCTCGATTTCCTTAATCCCCGAGAGCGGGAAATCCTCTCGCTCCGCTTTGGGCTGGAGGGCGGGCACCCGCTCACCCTGGATGAGGTCGGGCGTCGCTACAACGTCACTCGTGAGCGCATTCGCCAGATTGAGGCGAAGGCACTCACGAAGTTGCGCCATCCGTGTTCCGCCCAGCATCGTCGCCTGGTCTCCTCGCTGAGGAACTGAGCCCGTCGGCATCCACTCGGGCGGCGACCACGAGCGCCCCACTGGCCTCGGTCTGTAGCTCGGGAAGCGCGTCGGGTTGGAACCAGCCCACTTCCAAGATTTCGGGCGACATGGGGCGGGCCAACGTTGGGTCCACCCCCTCGGCCAGCACGGCCCGAAAGATCACGTCAACACGTTGGGCGTCGGCGTCCACCACCACCTGGGGCTCCCGGATCAATCGAACCGTCACCCCGACCTCCTCGGCCACCTCCCGTCGGGCCGCTTCGGCGGTGGTCTCGCCCCGTTTGAGAAGCCCACCGGGAAGACCCCAACGGTCCCGGTAACTGAGGCGCACCAGCAGGAGAGCTCCGTCGGTCCGCTCGATGATGCAGATGGCGCCCACGGTGAACGACGGGGCAATGGTGCGGACCACCCGGCGGCGCAGACGGACGGGAAGCCGACGGAACACGGCGAGGGCACCACGATGCAGGGAAGCGATCACGGGGTCAGGTTACGAGGCGTTCCGCCGCCCACGGCCCATGATCAGCGAAGCGACGGCGGGCCACCACGGCCTCAGTCAATAATGCCGGGGTGGCCGCCGCCACGGGGGTGCGCCGAACGGCATGATCGATGGTGATGAGGGGCCGATCGTAGGCGTCCACCACGGTCGCGCCGGCTTCGGCACAGATGAGGAGACCACCGAGGTAATCCCAGGCCC
This sequence comes from Acidimicrobiia bacterium, assembly GCA_009694375.1. Taxonomy (NCBI): domain Bacteria; kingdom Bacillati; phylum Actinomycetota; class Acidimicrobiia; species Acidimicrobiia bacterium. The sequence continues at coordinate 4,042 of SHVB01000004.1, read as the reverse complement.
CGTGGGCGCTGGGGCTGCAGTCGACATAGGCATCGAGGCGGCCGCCGGCCACCGCACAGAGATCGAGCGCAATGGCACCGAGGGCCCGGAACTGCTTCCAGCCGAACCAGACGGGCGGATACCCCGACAGTCCCACCATGGCCTCGCCGAGGCTGCGGCAGGCGCTGGGCCGCAGGGCCACGCCATCGGCCCGGGCTCCCGCGCCCCGCACGGCTTCAAACCGGGTGCCGCTGGAGTGATCAACCACTACCGCCACTCGGGCGCCGTCGCCATCCACCGCGCAGAGACTGGTGGCGTACCACGGCAGGCCTCGGCTGGCGTTGGTGCTGCCATCCACCGGGTCCACCACCACGATGATCGAGCGCTCGGCGTGATGCAGACCCGACTCCTCACTCATGGCTCCGAGTCCGGCACGATCAATCACGGCGAGAGCGGCGGTATCGGCGGCCAGATCCGAGAGGTACTGCCCCGGGTGGGTACCCGCACTCCCCCAGTCCGCCAAGCCCGAAAGCGCAACCTTCACCGCCGAGGCGGCTTCGTGGAGTACCTCGAGGAGAATCTCGTCTTTCATCGCTCTTTAGCGTACGGGTTCCCGGGCGCGTGGCAATGTGGGGGGCCATGGCTGCCATCGATATTGCCGGATTCGTCGCCGACCTCAAGGACCATGCCGTGGACCACGGCTTCCATGTGCATGACGAACGCCATTTCGTAGAGACGTACTCGCTGCGCCAGGCCTGGGAAGTGGACCTGCACCCCGAAGAGGCCTGTGGTGGCCCGCTCGATCTCCATCTGTCCTTAGAGGTCGACCCGCGCGTGCTGCTGTCCTTTGAGGACCTCATCGTGACCCTGCCCGAGGACGACGATCCGCCCGAGGGATTTTGGTTCCCTCTCTTGTTCACCTGGTCGCTACCACCGCTTCCGCACGGTCCCGATCTCCTCTTGCTAGCCACCGACCTCGCCGGTGTGGGAGGAGCCGAGTTCCCCCTGGAGGTGTCGGCCATCGATTCCTACCCGTCGGCCACCGACCCCTCGGAACGCAGCCTCACCGTCGTGGCTCGTATCGAGGTGTCTCTCTCGCATGTGTTCAGCGGTCAGGAACAACTGTGTGTGGTGTTGGATCGCTGCGCCGAGGTGAGCCACCACCTCCTCGACCGGGCTCCCGGCTGGCTCGGCGACGACGCCTAGACACCGGCAGGCAACGTAGGTGCCCCGGCCCAGCCAAAGACGCCTTCGCCCTAGATTCGACGTAGGGGGACTCCTCGTGACCATTCTGTGACCACCGCTGGGTGGCGTTTGCCCCACCGGCGACCAGTGGCCCTATCGCTACGGCGTGAACCCTTGAGGCCAGATAGTGACCGCATCCCATTCGGATCCGGTCAGGTTGGCGCCGGACAGGGTGGCGCCGGACAGGTTGGCGCCGAAAAGGCGGGCGTAGTACAGGTTGGCGCCGGACAGGTTGGCGCCGGACAGGTTGGCGCCGGACAGGGTGGCCTCGGACAGGGTGGCGCCCCACAGGTTGGCGTTGGTCAGGTTGGCGCCGGACAGGTTGGCGCCGGACAGGTCGGCCCCGGACAGTTCGAAGCCGGACAGGTTGGCGCCGGACAGATCGGCTTGGCTCAGGTCGGCGCCGGACAGGATGGCGTTGGACAGGTTGGCCCGGGACAGGTTGGTGACGAACAGATTGGCGCCTTGCAGGTCGGCGCCGGCCAGGTCGGCACCGGACAGGTCGGCGCCAGCCAGGTTGGCGTTGGGTTCGATCGTGTAGCCATTCACGAGCATTTCGACCTCTAGCCCCTCATTGCTAGTAACTGCTATCGGCGAACCTAGCCTCTACCGTCTCCGCTGATGACTGGGTTCCTGGCCGCCCCGTTGCCCCCTAAGGCGATCCGTGGCGACCAGTGGCACTACCCGGCCCCACGTTTTCGCCAGCCTTAACCCTGCCGGCACCTGATCCGGCGTGAGCGCCCCAGTGATCCGATCGTCGAACGTGTCGAGTTCGAGGTCGAGCCACTGGTGCCGTTTCCGTTCGATGAGGTCGAGCGTGATCCTCTCGTGATCCCGCAACCATTTCGTGCGGGCCACGTTGCGGCCCACCTCGCCGACCACCGCCAGTCGGTCCACTTCGTACACGTCGAACAGTGTGTGTTCGGCGGTTTCGTACTCGGCGGTCACTTCCACAACAGCCACCGCATAGGCAGCCAGGTCACCCCGGCGGCTCTCCGCCCAGGCGAGCGTTTCGTAGGCAGCCAGGTAACGGCTTCCGGTTTCGCTGGTGGCCCCGTCGACCGGGCCGACGGTGGTGAGGCTCGACGACCTATAACCCGATGACCGGCTGCGCGACCGACGAGCGGTATGTGGTCCCGTTACCGAGCTGCCCGGAGTTGTTGTAGCCCCAGCATCTGACGGTCCCGCCCAACATCAAAGCACACGAATGGAAGGCGCCGGCGGTGACGGCGATAGCGGTGAGGGGGGTTCAGGGCGTCGGGGTGACGGTGTTGGTCACCTTCGAGTAGCCACCAGTCCCGACCGCATTGATGGCCCGGACCCGGAACCGGTACGTGGTGCCGTTCATGAGCCCAGTGACGGTCTGGGTGGTCGCCGTCGAGGTGAACGTCTGCGGCGCCAGCGCGTAGTACCCGATGTACGGGGTCACCACGTAACCCGTGATCGGCGAACCACCATCGGACACCGGAGCCGTCCACGACACCGTCGCCGCACCGGCCCCAGCCACCGCGGCACCTATGGTCGGCGCCCCAGGCGCGGTCGCGGCTGGTGTGACCGGGTTGCTGATCCTCGACATCGGTCCGGTGCCGAAGGCGTTCCTAGCCGCCACCTTGAACCGGTACGTGGCGCCGTTCATGAGCCCAGTGACGGTCTGGGTGGTCGCCGCCGAGGTGAACGTCTGCGGAGCCAGCGCGTAGTACCCGATGTACGGGGTCACCACGTACCCGGTGACGGCCAGCGAGCCGTTCGGCGACGGCGCGCTCCAGTTGACCGTCGCGCTGCCGTTGCCTGCGGTGGCGTTGCGCTGGATTGTGGGCGCAACAGCCAAGAGCGGCGCAACCGGGACCGATTGCCAAGCCGGGTTGCCATCGTGGACGCTCCCGGGCACGGCTTCAGGGTCCGTCACCAGAGTTTGATCAGTGCCATCAGCGTTCATCACATAAACCTGGGACCAGCTGTACGAGCCGTAACTAAATGCGATGCGGGTGCCATCCGGCGACCACGACGGTTCAAAGTCCCATACGGGGTTGTTGGTGAGGCGGGTTTGTCCGCTGCCATCCGCGTTCATCACATAAACCTCGTAGTTGTAGTTGCCGTCCCGGCCGCTGGTGAATGCGATGCGGGTGCCATCCGGCGACCACGACGGGCCAAAGTCGGTACCGGGGCTGTTGGTGAGGCGGGTTTGTCCGCTGCCATCCGCGCCCATCACATAAACCTCGTAGTAGCCGTTCCGGGCGCTGGTGAATGCGATGCGGGTGCCATCCGGCGACCACGACGGTTCCAAGTCGTCGTAGGGGTTGTTGGTGAGGCGGGTTTGTCCGCTGCCATCCGCGCCCATCACATAAACCTCGAAATTGCCGTCCCGAAGGCTGTCGAATGCGATGCGGTTGCCATCCGGCGACCACGACGGGCGACTGGACGCGTCCAAGCGACCGGTGAGCTGGGTTTGTCCGCTGCCATCCGCGTTCATCACCCAAATAGCTGCGCTGTCGTCCTCGATCGATATTTTGGTGAATGCGATGCGGGTGCCATCCGGCGACCACGACGGCAACTCGCCACCGGCGAGGGTGTTGGTGACCCGGGTTTGATCGGTGCCATCCGCGTTCATCACATAAATGTTGTGGTAACCGAAAGGCCCATAAGCGGTGTAGGCGATTTTGCCGTTGCTACCGGGGAACTGACCGGCACCGGCCGGGTTTGAACCCGACAATGCAACGACACCGCTCAACAACGCCAACCCGGCAACAACCACTACCGCACAAAACCGTTTCGATTGAACTCCCCCGGATCGACCACGAAAACTGTCGACCGAACCCTA